>NZ_JBSGFQ010000211.1:0-12600 GCF_053603495.1 Nonomuraea sp. NPDC004186
CTTCCACCCCGAACGCCAAGAAGTCGGCCACTACTACCGCTTCCAGGAGCTCAAGCTCGGCCGCCGCTACCAGCGGGGCGACACCCCGCAGAGCGCGCCCACCGGCGAGGCCATCCAGGTGAACCTGACCGGCGTACCCCCGATGCGCCACAACCCGCGGCTGTCCGACCACGAGCCGGGCAGCGCGATCAGGACCGCGCAGGAAGAGTTCAACCACACCTACTGCGCGGTCCTGCACCTGCTTGAACGGGCGTTCAACGGCAGTCCGAAGCTGCTCGGGGCCGCCACCGGCACCATGTACGCGCTCAAGGGCCAGGCCCGGGCCCTGATGGGAATGCCCGACGAAGACGGCACCACCGCCGGCCCCACCTTCGAGTACGTGCCACCCGAGCTGCGCCGGTGGAGCGTCGGCGACCGGCAGCGGATCGTCGTGCTGCGCGACGGCCCGTACGTCGTGTACGGCGGCGTCCCCCTCAGACGCAAACGCAAGATCGTCTCTGCCGAGAACAACGACGCGCTGACCTGGAAGACCGGCGAGCCCCTGGAGACCGAGGACACCTACGCGCTGTGCCGCTGCGGTCACTCGTCGTCGAAGCCGTTCTGCGACGGGACCCACGCCGTGATCGGGTTCGACGGCACGGAGAGCGCGGTCATGCGGCCGTACAAGGAGTTGCAGCACGTGCACGACGGGGTGGGCATCTCGGCCCAGCGGGTGGGGGAGCAGTGCGTCCATGCCGCCTTCTGCATCGGGCGCACCAGGCCGATCGCCGCGATGCTCGCCGACACCGGCGACAGCGACGTGCGCTCCACCGTCATGGGCCGCATCGACCACTGCCCCTCCGGCTCCTACAGCTACACCCTGGAGCGCGGCGGCGAGACGATCGAGCCCGACCTGCCGCAGGCGATCTCGGTCCTGGAGGAAGAGGACGGGCTGGCGAGCGCGCTGTGGGTCACCGGCAAGGTGCCGGTCGTGCGGTCGGACGGCCGGCCGCTGGAGGCCCGCAACCGGATGACGCTGTGCCGTTGCGGCCATTCCGGCAACAAGCCGTTGTGCGACGGCACCCACCGGGAGATCGGCTTCCGCGAGGAACCCCGGCCCACCGAACTGAACGCAGGGAAGGTCCACTCATGAGCGAGCAGCCTGTCATCGTCCTGGTCCACGGCGCCTTCGCCGAATCGGCCGGCTGGAACCGCGTCATCCGGCGCTTGCACGATCGCGGGCTGACCGCCGTCGCCGCCGCGAACCCGCTGCGCAGCGTGGAGGGAGATGCCGCGTACGTGCGTGATGTGATCAACGGGATCGGCCGTCCGGTCGTCCTGGTCGGCCATTCGTACGGCGGCATGGTGATCACGGAGGCGGCGGCCGGCAACCCGGCCGTGCAGGCCCTGGTCTACGTGGCCGCGTTCGCTCCCGAGCCGGGTGAGAGCGCGTTCCTGCTGTCGGGAAAGTTCGAGGGGAGCACCCTCGGCGGCGCGCTGGAGGCCTACCCGGTCGCCTCCGGCGGCAACGAGTTCCGCATCGCCGCGGACAAGTTCCACCACCAGTTCTGCGCCGACGTGGACGCCGACGAGGCCGCCCTGATGGCCGCCACCCAGCGGCCGGTGACCGAACGGGCGCTCACCGACGGGCTGGCGGCGAGCGAGCCGGGCTGGCATACCAAACCGTCGTGGTTCGTCCACGGCGAGCGTGACCTCAGCATCCCGGCCGCGGCGTTGCGCTTCATGGCGGAACGGGCCGGGTCGCGGGGCACCCGCGAGGTCGCCGGGGCCTCGCATGCGATCGCGACGTCCCAGCCTGACGCCGTGGCCGCCGACGTGCTCGACGCCGTCGGCCACGTACGGGGCTGAACGGGGCTCGCCCGGCCGGGGGACGGATCGATGTGGAGAGCGAAGGCGTGGGGGAATCATGCAAGTGGGATCACTGAAACAGGCGAACGCACTCGAACGGGCCGCGTCCGCCTTCGTCGAGCTGCGCCCGCGGCTGTTCGGCATCGCCTATCGGATGCTCGGCAGCGCGGTGGAAGCCGAGGACGTCCTTCAGGAAGTCTGGTTGCGCTGGCAGAACACCGACCGCTCGACCGTCGAGAACCCTCCGGCCTTCCTGGCGTTGATCACCACCCGCCTGGCCATCAACGTCGCCCAGTCCGCCCGTTCGCGGCGCGAGGCCTACATCGGGCCCTGGCTCCCCGAACCGGTGGACACCAGCATGGACCCGACGCTGGGCGCCGAACGGGGTGAAGCGCTCGAACTCGCCTTCCTGCTGCTGCTCGAGAGGCTCACCCCCACCGAGCGGGCCGCGTACGTGCTGCGCGAGGCCTTCGTCTACCCCTATCCGCAGATCGCGGAGATCCTACAGGTCAGCACGGTCAACGCGCGCCAGCTCGTGAGCCGCGCCCGTAAACGGCTGACCGCCGCACGGCGCGAGCCCATCGACAAGACGGAGCATCGGCGCCTCCTGGCGGTCTTCCTGGACGCCGCGCAGACGGGGAACATCGCCGCCCTCGAAGGCCTCTTCGCCGAGGACGTCGTCAGCTCCTCCGACGGCAACGGCATCCGAGGGGCGGCGCGCTTCCCCCTGCTGGGCAGCCGCCGCGTGGCGAAGTTCCTGGCCGCGTACGCGCCGAGGTTCTGGCCGGGCGCCAAACTGACCTGGGTCGAGGTGAACGGGCGCGCCGGTGTGCTCGTCCCCCGCAACCGGACCGAGGTCACCCTGCTCACCATCGAGGCCTCGCCGGAAGGCATCCACCACGTCATGTGGATCGTCAACCCGGCCAAACTCGGCGCGTACGACCGCTCACGAGGGGGTTAGACGTTCGGCTTCTGTGGGGTGTCACAACTTGAGCGGCTGTCCTGTCTTAACTGCCGACTCCGAAAGAACAGAGGACATCGTGCGGACGACCTCGTTGCCCGGCGGCCACGCCGGCACCTTCACAGCATGGATACAGGCCTGCTCTCCTGGCCGTGAGGGTGGCCGGACATGGCCGACGTGAGCGCCGGGACGCTGGCGGAGATGCTCGACGAGCGGCAGCACCTGCTCGAGATCGCCTTGTGGATGTTCGGCTCGGAGAGCACGGCTGACCGGATCGTCCAGGAGACCTATCGCCGCTGGTACGCCCTCGACGACGAGGAACGCTCCGGCATCGCGATGCCGCGCGCCTGGCTGACGCGGGTCGCCGGAGGCATCTGCCTGGAACTGCTCGCCGCCCCCGGCCCCCTGCCCGGACCGGGTACGCCCGGAGCGCCGTCCCCCGCCGCCGCCCCGGCGCCCCGCCCCCGGCCCGCCAGGCGCCCGGCACACCAGCAGGCCAGGCCGGACCAGGGGATGCTCGTCCGGCACGACCGGGTCGCGCGCCGCTTCGCCGCGGCCTGCGACCTGGGGGACACGGCGGCGCTGCGGGAGGTCCTGGCCGCGGACGCGATCGTCGTCAGCGACGGTGGCGGCAAACTGCGCGCCCCCGTACGCCCCACCTACGGCGCGGACGCGGTCGCCCGGTTCGTCACGTCCTTGCTGGCCGGCCGGCCCGGCACCGAGGTGGCCGTCGAGTCCGTGAACGGCCGGACGGGCCTGGTGCTGCGCCAGGCGGGCCGGGCCGTGGCGGTGGTCGGCGTGAGCGTCGCCGAAGCCGAGATCACCGCGGTGTGGATCGTCCTGAACCCCGACAAGTTGCAGCGCTGGCACCGCCCATGACCAGCATGCCCTCACCCCAGGCGCCCCGTGCGCCGCTGAAAGGCGGACCGGTGAACGAACCGATGCTGTCCACGGAGCACGACTACAGCGGCTCCACGTTCAAACCCCTCTATGTCACGCGCGTCGCCGTCAGCGGCGGCAGCTCCGCCCACGGCCGGGCCACCGGCCGGGCCCGCTCCGCCGACGGCACCCTCGACCTGCAGCTGCGGATGCCCGAGGAGCTCGGCGGCGACAACCCCGGCCCGAACCCCGAACAGCTCTTCGCCGCCGGATACGCCGCCTGCTTCCACGGCGCCCTCAGCCTGCTGGCCCGCCGGCACCTCCTCGACCCCGCGTCGATCACCGTGGAGGCGAGCGTGGCCTTCGGCCGCGACCCGGCCGACGGCGGCTACCAGCTGAGCGCCGACCTCGTCGTGACCTGGCCCGGAGCCGACCCCGACCGGGTCACCCCGCTGCTCGCCCAGGCCACCGCGCTGTGCCCGTACGCCAAGATGACCCGCCAGGGCATCCCCGCCACCATCAACCTCGCCACCCCCTGATCTTTGCGGGTGGCTGCTCATGCTGCTACCTTGTCCAACGCAAGACACGTTCGTGACAACAGGAACTCTTCGAGGGAGGTGAGGTTAAATGACCGTCGTGGTGATGGCTGCCATCTGCGGCACTCGGTCCATCCTCACGTCCCCGGGCCTTGGCTGACCTTTCGAGGCGCCTTCCCTGGCACGGATGCGGCATGTCCCATCCGCCAAGGCCCCTTTTCTGCAAAGGGTTCCATTCCGTTGTCATTCGAGCATTCCTTTGACGATGGCCTGTCCGCGTACGGTTGGGACGCAGGGCTCGAACAGTCCTTCGCCTCCTACCGCTCCGCGAGGCTCATTCCCGCCCGCGTGGTCGGCGTCGATCGCGGCGCCTGCGACGTCATCACCGAAACCGGCCCGCTCCGGGCCCGCCTTTCGCTCCCGGCGGTGCCGGATCCGGTCGAGTCCCCGTGCACGGGCGACTGGGCGGCGCTGCGGCCCGGCCCCACGCCCGAGCTGGTCGCGCTGCTGCCACGGCGCGGTGTCATCGTCCGGTCATCTGCGTCGCGTACCTCCTACGGCCAGGCCCTGGCCGCCAACGTCGACACGGCGGTCGTGGCCGTCTCACTCGGCGGCCCGCTGAATCCGAGCCGGATCGAGCGGCTGCTGGCGCTGGCGTGGGAGAGCGGCGCCCAGCCCGTGATCGTCCTGACCAAGGCCGACCAGTCGGCCGATCCCGGCCAGGCGGTGACCGCCATCACCGAGCTCGCCCCGGGGGTGGAGATCATCGCCACCAGCGCCGCCACCGGCCAGGGCATGGACACGCTCGCCGCGGCGCTCACCGGCACCGTGGTCCTGCTCGGCCCGTCCGGAGCGGGCAAGTCCACGCTGGGCAACGCGCTGCTGGGCACCGAGGTCCTGGAGACCGGCGACGTACGCGCGCAAGACGGCAAGGGCCGCCACACCACGGTCCGCCGCAGTCTGGTCCCGCTTCCCGGCGGCGGCGTGCTGATCGACACCCCCGGTCTGCGCGGCGTCGGCCTCCTGGACGCCGACGAGGGCCTGCAGCAGGTCTTCGCCGACATCGAGGAGCTCGCCCAGCAGTGCCGCTTCGGCGACTGCGACCACGACTCCGAGCCCGGCTGCGCGGTCCAGGCGGCCATCGCCTCAGGTGATCTGAGCGAACGCCGCCTCGACAGCTACCGCAAGCTCCAGCGCGAGAACGCCTGGGCCAGCTCCCGCAGCGACGCGCGCCTGCGCGCCCAGCACGACGATCGCAAGAAGGCGATCACCCGCTCGCTGCGTGAGACCTACGCCTTCCGGGACCGGCAGCGCCGGTCGTGACCCGGGCGCGGGCATGCCCCGCGGCCCGCTGCCTCTCTTCTATTGAAGGAACATCTGGCACAGTGCCCGATTTCAACGATGACGCGATCCTCAACGCGTTCTACGACCTGCCCCGCCAGGGGCCCGGCTCCGATGCCACCACGCAGCGGCTGCTGACCCTGGCCGGCCCGCTGCCCGACCGGCCCAGGACGCTGGACCTGGGCTGCGGTCCAGGCCGCGCCGCACTGCTGCTGGCCCCCGGCGGCGTCCTGGTGGTCACCGAATGCGAATGGACCACCCCGACCCCGCCCCGGACCTGCGCGCCTAGCCGGTACGCCTACACCGGCTACGTCCCGCGTACTGCCACCACCAGCCCCACGACGAGAGAAGAGAACACCATGTCGCACACCTGGATCACCCGCGCCGAGACCCCGCAGGACATCCCCGCCATCCGCACGGTCGCCCTCGGCGCCTTCCCCACGCCGCTGGAGGCCGGCCTCATCGAGGCGCTGCGCGTCGATGAGGCCTGGTCGCCCGAGCTGTCCATCGTCGCCCAGACCCCCGACGGCACCGTGGCCGGGTACGCGCTGCTCACCCGCTGCCACGTCGGCGCCGCTCCGGCCCTGGCGCTGGGCCCGTGCGCGGTCCTGCCGGAGTACCAGAAGACCGGCGCCGGCTCGGCCGCCATCCGCGCCGGTCTCCAGGCCGCACGCGACAAGGGCGAGAACCTCGTCCTCGTGCTCGGCCACCCCGAGTACTACCCGCGCTTCGGCTTCACTCCGGCCTCGGCGTACGGGATCCACCCCTCCTTCGAGGTGCCCGACGAGGCGATGATGGCCCTCGTCTTCGACGACACCATCGCGGTGCCCAGCGGCACCATCGTCTACCCCGCGCCCTTCGGCGTCTGACACTCAACGGGCCTGCCCGGGGCGAACCGCGTCCCGGGCAGGCCCCGCTCCGCTCTCGGCGAATCCGGTGCGCTGTCAGTGAACCCGGCTGGGTGCTCGGCGTTCGCGATGATTGGGTGTCGGGATGGAGATCTTGGTTTTGGGGGGAACGGCCTGGCTGGGCCGGGAGCTGTCGCGGCAGGCGATCGAGCGCGGCCATCAGGTGACATGCCTGGCGCGCGGCGAGAGTGGCCAGGTGGCGGACGGAGCGAGACTGGTGGCCGCCGACCGGCGTGATCCTTCGGCGTACGAGCTGCTGCTCGACCGGGAATGGGACGCCGTCATCGAGGTGTCATGGCAGCCGGGCTTCGTCCGCGAGGCCCTGCACGCGCTGGGCGACCGGGCCCGGCACTGGACCTACGTCTCCTCCGTCAGCGCCTACGCCTCCCACGCCGCGCCGGACGCCGACGAGTCCACGGCCCTGCTCCCCGCGACCGATCGCGACGAGGTCGACCGCGACCTGTACGGCGAGGCGAAGGCCGCCTGCGAGCTGGCGTCCACGGCGGCCGTGGGCGAGCGCCTGCTCATCGCCCGCGCCGGCCTCATCGGCGGCCCGGGCGATCACAGCGGACGCACCGGCTACTGGGCGGCCCGTGCCGCCCGCGACCGGCAGGGGCCGATGCTGGTGCCCGACGCGCCGCACCTGCCGACCCAGGCGATCGACGCACGCGACCTGGCCGCCTGGCTGCTGGACGCCGGCGAGAAGGGCGTCGCCGGCACCTTCGACGCCGTCGGGCCGGTCGTTCCGTTCGGGGAGTGGATCGAGTTGTCCCGTGCCGCCGGCGGGCACACCGGCCCGGTGGTCACCGCCGAGTCGGCATGGCTGCTGGCCAACGGCGTGGCCGAGTGGATGGGGCCCGAGTCGCTGCCGATGTGGCTGGTCGAGCCGGGCTGGGAAGGGTTCGCGTCCCGGACCGGGGCCGCGGCGCATGCCGCGGGGCTGCGCCATCGGCCCCGGGTGGAGATGCTGGCCGACACGCTGGATTGGGAGCGCGAGCAGGGGCTGGAGCGCGGCCGGCGCGCCGGCCTCAGCGCCCAGCGCGAGCGCGAACTGCTCGACGCCCTCGGCTGACGGCCCGCGCGGGCCGGGGTTCCACCGCGGGTTGAAGCTCTCCCGCCGCCCGGCCCAGCACCGTCGCCCGGCAGGCGGCGCAAACTCTCCGGGACCGGTTCAACGACAGCCTTGAAGCCATGAGTGCTGACGACAACGAACCGATATCCGGGCAAACCCACGCCGAGGCGGGGCTGCCAGGTCCGATGATCGTGCTGGCCGGCGGGGTGCTCGTTGGTGCGATCAACATCTACCTCGCGGCGAGCCTGCTGCCGACCGCGGTGGCCGACCTCGGCGGCGCGGGCTTCTACGCCTGGAACATGACCATCTACCTCGTCGCCATGGTGATCGCGACGATGCTCGCCGGCCGGTTCCTGTCCCGGTGGGGGAACGTCGGCGCGTACCTGCTGGGCTTCGCCGTCTTCACGGCGGGTTCGCTGGCCTGCGCGCTGAGCCCGGCGATGGCGGTGCTGCTGGCCTCGCGCGGCGTCCAGGGGTTCGGGGCGGGGCTGCTGTCGGGGCTGGGGTTCGCCGTCATCCGGTCGGCGCTGCCGCCCCGGCTCTGGACGCGCGGCACCGCGCTGATGTCGGCGATGTACGGTGTCGGAAACTTCGCCGGTCCGGCGCTCGGGGGCCTGTTCGCCCAGCTGGGCTCGTGGCGGCTGGCGTTCGCGGTGATGGCGGCGGTCTCGGTGGCGTGCGGCGCGCTCGTGCCCCGCGTGCTGCCGGGACGCGGACACGACCGGGACCTGCGCCCGCCGGTCCCGGTCATGTCCCTGCTGCTGGTCATGGCGGCCGCCGGGGCCGTGAGCGTGGCGGGGGTGCTGGCGGGCACGCCGGCGAAGGCGGCCGGCATCGGGGCGGCGGCGCTGCTGATGGCCGGGTTCGTCATCCATGAGCGGGGCAGTGAGCTGCGGGTCTTCCCGCAGGCGACGTACCGGAGCGGTTCGTCGTTGAAGTGGGTCTATCTGACGCTGGGGCTGCTGGCCTGCGGGGTCGCGGCCGAGTCGTTCCTGCCGCTGTTCGGTCAGCGGCTGGCCGGGCTGGCGCCGCTCGTGGCGGGGTTCTTCGCCGCGGCCATCTCGTTGGGCTGGTCGCTCACCCAGATCGGCAGCGCGTCGGTGACGAGCGGGCGCGCGGTGCGCCGGCTGCGCGTGCTCGGCCCGGTGCTGCTGGCCGCGGGCCTGCTCGTCCAGGGGCTGCTGCAGCGTGAGGAGACGCCGCTGTGGCTGGTGGCGGTGTGGGTGCCGGTGCTGTTCGCGGCCGGGGCGGGCATCGGGCTGGCCTATCCGCACCTGTCGGTGGCCGCGATGTCCAGCACGCGGGATCCGGAGGAGGGCAGGCGGGCGGCCGCGGGGATCGCCACGGTGACGAGTCTGTCGATCGCGTTCGGCACGGCGGTGGCGGGGGTCCTGGTCAACCTGGGGGGCGGGTCGATGCTCGACTCGGCGCGGTACGTGTTGTTCGGGCTCGCGCTCCTGTGCGCGCTCGGCGCCCTGACCGCACACGCGGCCAACCGGACGGACCCCGCGCTCGCCGCCGATCGCGATTGACGCTGCCGTGGTCAGGGTTCGTACATCCTCGGTCTGCGCCCCCTCAACGGCTGCTCCACGGCGAGAATCTCCGACAAATCGCTTGAGGTTCCACCGGGTGGAAGGTGCAGATTCGAATCATGAACGACGCGACGGGTCTTTACACGATCGGGCAGCTGGCCCGGCGTACGGGGCTGCAGGCGCGCACGATCCGCTTCTGGTCCGATTGCGGCGTCGTCCCCCCGGTCCAGAGGTCGGGGGGCGGCTACCGGCTCTATGACGCGGAGGCGGTCGCGCGGCTGGACCTGGTCCGGACGCTTCGCGATCTCGGGCTCGGTCTCGACGCCGTCCAGCAGGTGCTGGAGCAGCGGGCCACACTGAGCGAAGTGGCGGACCTGCACGTCAAAGCGCTCGACACCGAGATCCGCACTCTGAAGATACGCCGGTCCGTCCTGCGCGTGCTCGCCAACCGTGACAGCTCAACCAAGGAGATCGCATTGATCAACGCACTCGCCCGACTGTCGGCACGGGAACGTCAGCAGATCATCGACGATTTCGTCGACCGCGCCTTCGCCGGCGTCGTCGACGAGGACGCCGCGCTGGTCGCGGGCTGGATGCGCGACCTGCCGCCGGACCTCCCCGAGGACCCCACCTCCGAACAGATCAACGCGTGGGTGGAACTGGCCGAACTGGTGGCCGACGACGGCTTCCGGCAGACGGTCCGAAGGATGGTTCTCAGCGGTGAGGACGACAACCGCCTGGAGTACGGCCTCAACCTCCGGCCCTTGGTCCTGGAGCACGCGGGCACCGCTCTGTCGCGCGGCATCACGCCGGAATCGACCGGGGCACGACCGATCCTGAAGCGGATCATCCCCGACGACCTTCCCGCCGAGGAGACCGCCGCTCTGGTCATGTGGCTGGACATGGTCGCCGAGCCCCGGGTGGAGCGGTACTGGCAGCTCCTGAGCATCCTCAAGGGCCAGAAACCGTCCCCACCGGCGGTACCGGCCTTCGCATGGGTGCTGGCCGCGCTGCGCGCACACCGCTGATCCGTCCGGCACCTCCTTTCGGACCCGGGCCGCCGGATCGCTGGTGACCTACCAGGTGCGCGCCTACGACCTGCTGCTCATGTTCGCACGCAACGGGCGTCCGACCCCGCTCGGGCAAGCGTTCGCCAAGTACGGCCGCATCGACACCAGCTGTACGGGCGCAGGCTCAACAAGCAGCTCACCGTGCAGGAATCCCGGCACCGGCTGGCCCGCAAGATCTGCCACGGCAACGGCGGGGAGATCCGGCAGGCCTACCGCGAAGGACTAGAAGACCAACTGGCGGCTCTTGGTCTTGTAGTCAACGCGGTCGCGCTGTGGAACTCGAAGTACCTGTCGGCCGCCGTCGACCAGCTGCGCGCCCACGGCATCCCGGTCAAAGACGAGGACGCCGTCCGGCTCAGCCCGCTTGGTCACGCCCACCTCAACGTCCTGGGCCGCTACGCCATCGCCTCCTCCGCCCCGGCCGAAGGGCTGCGGCAGCTCGGCGAGAGGATGGGGGACCGGCGCGGTCAGTGGGTTTCTGGTCTGGGGATATGGATGCCCGCGGCGCGGAGCTTGGCCTCGACGAGCGCGATCCCCCGGGCCGTGGCCGATCCCTGCTCTTCGCCGTGGTGGGCGATCAGCGTGTACCGGGCTGCGGCGTCGGTGCGGGCTTGCAGGCCGGTCACGATCTTCAGGTGTGCGGGGTTGGCGAGGAAGTGGTCGGCCATGGCGGTGGCGAGTTCGGCCAGGCGCGGGTCGTCCGGCTTCCATGCCGTGGCTTCGATTGCGTGCTTGCTCAACGCGACGAAGCGGGGGTCGTCGAGGGCGTGCTCGACATGGGTGAGGTAGTCGTCGAAGCCCTCGGGGACCAGGGCCCTGGCCAGTACCCAGCCCTCCCTGGTGGCCGCCACCTCGTCCGCAGGGAAGCCGAGGCCGGACAGCCGCTCCAGCAGCGCCACGGCGCGGTCCGGCAGCAGCGCCCGGTCTCCGTCGGCGAGTCGATGCAGCGTGTCACGGCGCGCGATCAGCTCCTCGATCCGTTCGGTGAGCTGCCGCTCGACGTCGGCGAGCGCGGCGGCGAACAGCGCGGGGTCGGCGTCGAGCAGGGGCCCGACTTCGGCCAGCGGCACCCCGGCGGCGGCCAGCGTCCGGACCTGCACCAGCCGCAACAGCTCGGCCGATCCGTACCTGCGGTAGCCGGAGCTGTCGCGTTCCGGCTCCTTCACCAGGCCGAGCTTGTGGTAGTGCCGCACCGTCTTCACCGTGACGCCGACGAACGCCGCCGCCTGCCCGATCGTGACTCCGTTCATCTGCGCAATCCTGCCTTGTGCTCGAGCTCGGCGACTGGGCAGACCACAGCCGAGCAGGTGGCCCCCGTTCGCGTTCTCCCTGATGCACGACCAGAAGGGGTCGCCTTTCGAGGCGTACGGGTCACAGGTGTTCAGTCCGTCGGCTGAGCCGGATCGGCCTGCTCGCCGCAGAACACCTCGTTGACGAGCTTTTGCTGGGCGGTCTGGAACGCTGCTGCGATGGAGAGGTCGGCGTCGTCCACCCAGTGCAGTACGGCGGTCAGGGTCTTGCCGCCGTCGGGCGTGCCGTACATCAGCGCCGCGGAGCCGACCGTGCCGCCGTTGTGGGTGATGACGGTGCCGCCGCAGTCCGTTTTCTGGACGAACACTCCCAGCCCGTAGTCCATGTTCGGGATGCCCGTGGCGTGCGGGGCGCACATCTCGGCCAGCAGCGGGGCCGGCAGGAGCTTGCCGCCTATCAGCGCGGAGATGAACGTGGCCAGGTCCTGGCTGGTCGAGATCATGTCACCGCCGGTGGAGACCCAGGAGGGGTTGTGGCGGGTGATGTCGATCGTCTTGTGCCGGCCGGCGTCCTCATAGCGGTAGTAGACGTGGGCGTGCGGCTCCGGGATCTCCGGCGAGGCGTCCGGCACCACGGTGCCCGACAGCCCGAGCGGCCCCAGGATCCGCCGCTGCATCTCCTCGGCCAGCGAGCGGCCGGTGACCTTCTCGATCAGCAGCCTGGCCAGCACGTAGTTGGTGTTGGAATAGCTCCAGCCGGTCCCCGGTGCGAACCGGGCCGGCTTGGACAGCGCCAGACGTACCAGCTCCTCGGGCCGGTAGGTGTGGAACCGGTTGTCCACCCACTCTTTGCTCGTGGTGCTGTAGGGGACGGGGATCCCGTGCACGATCGTCCCGTCGTCGTAGACCTAGCCGGTGAAGTTGAACAGCCCGCTGGTGTGCTGCAACAGCATCCGCACCGTGATCCGCCGGTCCAGCCCGAACTCGGGCAGGTAGTCCGCCGCCGGGATGTCCAGCTCGAGCTTGCCCTCGGCCACCAGTTGCAGCACCAGGGTCGCGGTGAAGGTCTTGGTGTTGCTGCCGATCCGGGCATGCCCGTTGACCGGCGGCTTGGCGGTCCCGCCCAGCGCGCGTGCCCCGGCGCTGCCGGCCCACTCGCCGCGCTCATCGTGCACGCGCAGCGACACCCCGACGAATCCGGAT
>NZ_JBSGFQ010000212.1:0-12442 GCF_053603495.1 Nonomuraea sp. NPDC004186
AACCGGCACCAAGAAACCACGACGTCACAGACGGCCACCAGCCCCCATTTTCACGCCGGAACCGGCGTCCCGCAGCGATATGAAGGACTCATCCGCGATCGGGATACCACGATGTTCGACGAAGTCTTCACGGCCGCAGGCATCCGCATCCTCAAGTCGCCACCTCGGGCTCCGCGGGCCGACGTGTTTGCCGAACGCTGGATCGGTGGCCTGCGCCGAGAACTCCTCGATCGGATCCTCATCGTCAACGCCCGCCATTTACGGCGCGTGCTGGCTGCGTACGAGGCTCACTTCAATGAGCATCGCCCGCATCGCTCCCTGGGCCAGGCCGCTCCGCTGCGAGCCCTTCCCGACTCGGTCGAGGACCATATCGAGGTCATCCGGTGTGACCGCCTCGGCGGCCTGATCCACGAATACGCGCAGGCCGCATAGGGCGGCCGAGTTCTTGGCACCCACACGCCGGCACCCGCGTCCAGCAGTCCGCTCGCGGCACCGGCGACAGGCAACCGGCCACCGCACTGGTGACAAGCAGCTCTATCCCAGGGTTCCGGCCCCTGAGACCCGCGCCGGAGGAGATCCCTATGGGCGGGGCAGCAGTTGCCAGTATTCGTTGGGCAACTGCGCGGTCACGTCGAAGTACTCCTCACTGGAGATCGACTCGCGCAGCACACCGAAGACGGCCTGGGCGTGCTCGCGAGCCATCGCCGGCGAGGCGCCCTCCCGTTCGGCGATCCGCTGCACGAACTCGTCCACGGACATGCGCGCCGCCCGGCCGGGGCCTGCGGCCTTGCCGCGCTTCAGCGGCGGGTGCAGGTGGACGTGGATCTGGCTGATCAGGTCGTCGACCTCGCCCGGAGCGATGCGCTCGGCGAGCGTTTCCAGCACCGCCTCGGTGGCCCGGCGTGCGCCCTCGGGGTCGAGCCCGGTCCGTTTCGCGACCTTGGCCAGAAACTCCTCGACCGGCACGATCTCGACGAACCGCCGTTGGGCCTCCGCGACCAGGGGCTCGAAGTCGTCCGGGAGTTCGGCCACCATGTCGGCGATCTCGTCGGGGCTCGCGGCCTGCCCGATCGCCCAGAAGACCGCACGGGCGTGCCGGTCTGCTGTGTCGAGGTCCACACCCTCGCGTTCGGCGACGCGCCGCAGGAACTCGTCGACGTCGAAGGTATCGGCGTCCGTGTCGGTGTAGAGCCAGGGCATCAACTCGGGAGGCAGCTCTCTTTGGAAATCCCGGCTCTGCCCCTTCGAGAGCCGCTCGGCGAGGGTTCGGAGCGTGGCCTGCACAGCCCGTTCCACGGCCTGGCTTCCCCCGCCGATCTGCTGCTCCACGATCTTGAAGAACTGCTCGTAATCCATGCCAACCCCCGCGCCGGCTCTGTCACAGTACGCGTTCTTGCTGGTCAACTACCCCGTAATGGAGACCGTCACCCGCGCTCTCGACAGCTCGGCCGCCGGGCGCCGGGGTTGGCCGCCAGGGCCGCCCGTTCGGCGTGGACCAGCGACCAGAGGCCGGCGTCGCGGTGCCGGATCGGGTCGGGGTCGGTCATATGTTCCCTCCTGTCCGGGCTGTCAGCGACTCAGTACGCCGACGAGGTTCCCGTCGGCGTCGGCGAACACCGCGATCCGGCCGAGCGGCGTCCGCGCCGGCTCCATGACGCGGCTGCCGCCGAGTCTTTGCGCTCACCGGGGCCAAGGCCGACGAGCGCGAGACCCTGCTCGGGATGCTCGACGATGCGCGCGACGTGGTGGCCGATCATCCGGGCCAGACGATCATGGAGATAAGAACTACTACGGTCGCGCATTCGAGCAAGGTGCAGCGGTACGTGATCTGACCTTGCTGCGCCCGGCCCGCAAGGGCGAACCCGAACGGGCCGGAGCACGTCTGTTCCGGCCCCTGCGCCAGACCACCGAGTCGATCAACCAGACCTTTAAAGGCCACTTGACCTGGAACGCCACGGCGGCCGTACTCATGCTGGCGTCATCGTGCGCGTACGGCGCGGGTGCTCGCGTTGACCGCGGCCATCTGGCACAACGACGAGACCGGCCAGCCAATCAAGCGATCGCTGACCTCCTACGACCACTAAACGTGACCACACCCCTTGGACTCATTCGTCCCAGTCGAACGTTCAGATCAAGGTTCTGTTTGCCCACTCCGCCGCCCTCGTTTTCCTAGACGTAATACCCGGCCACACACGATCCGGATCAAGGGCTCGCGCAGATCCGACGCAGAAGAGCATGACTAATGACCTGTCCGAGAGTCAACAGGAATGTCAGCTTCGCGCCGTTGCGAAGCTGGCGGCGAGCGCCGCCGCGATCTGAACGACCGGCAGGTCTCACGCCGCGCCAGCTTGCGGGCTCCTCGCCGAGGACGGCGAGGCGTCTTCACATGAGACCGCAAACCGGGGCAACCAGACCACCGCCTGACGTAAGCGTGCGCGAGTCTCTACGGTGATGCCTGTGGCATCGCACGCTTTTGACAACCGGTTCGGCCTGGGCGCGCCAGACAAGATCGGCTTGCGTTGCGCCGCCGAGCAGCTCGATGCGCTCGGCTTCGAGGGCTGCCGCGTGGCCGCTGCTGCGGTGATGTCACGGCAACGTTGACCGCCTCTCCCAGCATGTTGCGCAGCCTGGGCTCAGGGTCTCGACGGTGTAATCGCCGAGACGACCCAGCGCGCTGCGGCGCGGCCTGCCGATCATCGCAGAGCGACCCGGGAACTGCGTCGGCGCTGGGAGAGGTAGGTACTCGCGGATCTTGCCGGGCACGTGCGGCCGCTGGTCGCCGAGCGAGATGCCCAAGCGTCGGGAACTGGTTGGCGATCTCCAGCGCGGTGAGGGGGCCTGGCCGGCGCTATAGCTGTGTGACCAGGCGTTCGGGGACCCAGATCGCTCACACTCCTGCTCGCGCAGCGAGCGCGTCGAGCGCTACCGCAACGCCTCTGCGAAAGTAGACAGCCTCTGTTGCAGGTGGCCGTGGAAGGGTTTCCCGTCCGGGCAGACGGCAGCAGCGGTCGGGGAGAGCTGGCCATGGGTGCGCCGCTGCCCGTACGAGGGTGAAGTCGAGATCCGGTGGGTAGTGCTCGAGCCCAGCCCGAGTACGCCGTGCCGAGTCCGGAACGCGAGGACTACCTGCGGACGCAGATCGCGCACCGATTAGGTTTCCGAGCCGTGCCCGTCTGTACGTGTGAGATCGACTCACGAGAGGCTGGCACGATGCGGAAACTGATCTTCGGCATGAACCTGAGCCTGGACGGCTACATCGCCGCGCCCGGCGACGACCTCGGCTGGAGCGTACCGAGCGACGAGCTGTTCCAGTGGTGGTCCGACCGGGTGGGGGCGACCGGCCTGGCGCTGTACGGACGAAAACTGTGGGAGACGATGAGCTCCCACTGGCCGACCGCCGACCAGCAGCCCGGCGCCACACCGGCGGAGATCGAGTACGCCCGCCGCTGGCGAGACATGCCGAAGGTGGTGTTCTCCTCGACGACCAGCACGGTCGACTGGAACACCCGCCTGGTCACCGGCGACGCGGTCACCGAGATCACCCGGCTCAAGGCCGAAGACGGCGGCCCCATGGACATCTGCGGCGCCACACTTGCCGCAGCGGCCATGCGGGCCGGGCTGATCGACGAGTACGTGCTGGTCACCGCACCGACCCTGCTGGGCGGCGGCACGCCGTTCTTCACGGCCCTGGACAGCTGGGTGAACCTGAACCTGGTGGAGACGCGGACGTTTCCCGGCGGCGTGGTGCTGACCCGATACGAGACGAGGCGATGAGCGCGGGCCAGATGCTCGGCTCGTGAGGCCAGGTCGGAATCCTTCCTGGCGTGCTCACCGTGACCCTCGGCTATGAGGGAACCTTCCCGGGCCCTTCCTTGCGTTCCGAGTGAGCTGTTGACCGACTTGCTGGAGATGAGGGCGACGGCGTCGTTGATCGTGACGATGTTCTTCGGGGATAAAGATGCCCCGCCGGCAACGCCGGCGGGGCGGTGGTGTTCGCGTTGTCGCGTTGGTGTTCAGCTGGTCGGAGTGCTCATTCCGCGGTGACTTTGGTGACGGCGGCCCGTGCGCTGGACTCGTCGACGATGGGGCTTTTGTCTGATGACAGTGTCGGGGGCAGGCCCAGCCATGGTTTGTCGGTGGCGTCGAAGCCGGTGAGCTCGGCGATCTTCCCGTCGACGATGTGCAGGACCGCGATGGTAAATAGCCGGTACTCCGGGTCGTCGGGGGTGCGGAGGTACAGCACGGCGGCAGGCATGCGGTTGACCGTCGTGGTGATACAGCGCCAGTCGTCGTGGCCGCGCTGGAAGAGCCCACCGGAGACCCAGCCGTCCACCGCGTCCTTGGCCGTGATGACCGAGGTTCCCGGCTCGGGCAGCATCGCGAAGCGCAGGTCGTCGCGCAGCAGGGACATCAGCCCGTCGAGGTCGTTGCGCTCGTGAGCGTCGATATACGACTTCACCACGCCGCGCTCGTCATTCGACAGCTCGTGGGTGGCGGGGCTCCGCCAGTCGAGGCGGCGGTCGGGCAGCTGCTCCCGCATCGTCCCACGGGCCCGCTGCAGTGCGCTGGTCACCGATGCGACGGTCAGCTCGAGGGCGTCGGCGGCTTTCGACGCCGGCCAGCCGAGGACGTCGCGCAGGATGAACACCGCCCGCTGCCGCGGCGGCAGGTGCTGGACGGCGACGATGAACGCCAGCTCGATCGTTTCCCGCGCCACCACCGATTCCTGCGGGTCCTCGGGCAGCATCCGGTCGGGGTAGGGCTGCAGGTACAGCACCTCGGAGCCGGGGTCCGGCAGCCCGGACGGTACGGGGGTGCGGTCGTTGCGCTTGTCCAGGAAGTCGAGGCAGGCGTTCGTCGCGATTCGGTACAGCCAGGTCCGCAGGGCCGCGTGGCCCTTGAACGACTCCCGCTTGTTCCACGCTCGCAGGAACGTCTCCTGCGTCAGGTCCTGGGCATCCTCGTAGTTCGCGAGCATCCGGTAGCAGTGCACCTGCAGCTCACGCCGGTGGCGCTCCGTGATGAGTGCGAACCGATCCGTGTCGCCTGAGCGGACCGCCGCGAGGAACGTGGCCTCGTCGGCGCCCAGCGGTCTGGGGTCGGTCATGGTCATCAATCCTTCCACCGGTGCGAGGGCTAACAGAACTGACGACGTGGCGGAGGATTTCTGATCGGTGAAGCCGCTGACACCGGGCCGTTCGCCAGGCCGGATGAGTCGGGGTCGATCCAGGGAACGTGCTCCGGGTCGGGCACACCCTTGTCAGGGCGTTCCCCCTGAAGTAGGCCGCCGCCACCGCGTACAGTTCGGCGAACGGCGAGACAGGCCCTCGGCGCAGCGGTACAACTGAGGCCGAAGCTCCTGGCAGCCGATCTCAACGCACGGTGGAAACGGCGATGACCGAACCCTGGCCCGCTCCGGGCGACCCCGGTCCACAGAGGTCCGCGGACCGGACCGAGCAGGAACGCCCGCGCGAGCAGTCGTCGCGGCAGCGGACGATCCTGCTCGGCCGGGCGCTGGAGCCCGGCGGCACCGAGCGGATCGCCGCGGAAGTGCTCTCGCTGGCGCGGGACGACTCGCTGACCGACATCGTGCTGCTGATCGAGTCCGTGGGCGGTCCGGTCCAGGCCGGCCTCGACCTCGTCGACGTCATCGGCTCTGTCGGGTGTGATGTCGCGACGTATGCGACGGGACTCATCTCGGACATGGGGCTGCTCGTCCTCGCCGCAGGCGCCAGGGGCAAGCGCCACGCGTTCCCCCAAGCCCGCCTCGTGCTGCGGCGACCGCCGGACGCCCGCGTCATGAGGCGGCCACCGCCGGACGCGGCCGAGAGGTTCCCGGACGACCGGGGGATGCGCTCGGCCCTGCGCGAGGTGGCGCTGGTGACCGCCGAGCGGACCGGGCGCGGTGTCGAGCGGGTCCTCGCCGACATGAGGGCGGAACGCTCGTTCGGCCCAGAGGAGGCCCTCGCGTACGGTTTCGTGGACGAGGTCGTCCACCAGCGCAAGCCTCTCGGCCAGAAGCCGCCCGATCGGGACCGGGACGCCGATGGCGGCACTCTGCTGCACCAGGCGTACTACGCGGGCGACTGGAGCGCCGTCGAAGCGCTGCTCGCCCGGGGCGCGGATGCCGGGCTGCGCAACCGGTTCGGGCTGACCCCGCCGCTGATGGCCGAGGTGCGAACGGCCGAGTCCCAGCTTCTCGACCTGGCGGGCCTGGTCCACCCCTCGCACAGTTGGGGACACATCGGTCCGCCCGCGTACCCCGGTGTGCCCATGCCCGACCGCACCTGGACGGACTCCGGCTCCGCCGCCGGGCTCTGCGCCCTGCTGCGCGGCCACGACCCGGACGTCTACGCCTTCGCGCTGGCCAGGGCGGTGCGCGTCGGCGAGCCACGGGCGGTCCTGAGGTCCGCGATCAAGGTGGGCCGGCCGGAGTCGCTCGACCAGCTCGAAGCCCTCCTCGACCGGTACGGCACGGCGGAGATCGCGACCGACTACCTCAACTGCGGCTCGCGGGGACTCGCCGACGCGGGGAGGCGGTGGGCGCGCGAGCACCGCTACGAGATCCAGACGTGGTTCGGCGGCGGAGGCCCGGGCAGGTGGGGCACCGGCTGACCCCGGCGACCCAGCGACCTGGACGACGGTGCTTCAGTGCCCGGAGAGGCCGAGGTTGACCGGCAGGGACAGCGGGCCGAACCCTTGAGTCTCGCCGGTACTACGATCGCAATCATCTCCTGGACCAAGCTCGGGTCCAGTGCCACTGTGCCTGCTGGGCAAAGCTCGACACCAGCAGCTGGCGGCCCGCTACGGCCCGCACAACAATCGTTATCTGGGGTTGTCGAGCGAACTGTCTGGTCAGCCGCTTGGAGGTCTGTCAGGCACGTCAGGCATGTAGACCCCAGCATGCCGAGCATGGTGAGAGTCCGGCGCGAGGATGTTCGAGCGCGTGGAGAGGCGATCGATCAGCGGTGGGCCGTTGCGATGAGGCGCCGCCTCGCGCCGCCTCCATGCCGGACACCACCTGGCCAATAGACGGGCACCCGCCAGGCTCATCTCGGACCTAACCTGCCCGATTTCGACGTCAGCGGCTTGTTACGACACGTCCACAGCGGTTCGCTCGTGCTTGTCGTGCCCGAGATGGTCGGTGATCTCGCCTTCCAGGGCGGATTCCAGGACCAGCTTGGTCAGCCGGCCCAGCAGCCCGTTCTCCCCGACCAGCTCCATGCCCTCGGCGCGGGCCCGGCCCCGGCCCCGTCAAGCTCGGCATCGTCCGCGACGGCAGGTCGATGACGCTCGACGTCACGCGCATCGCCCAGGACCGGCCCAACCTCGAAGAACCCGAGAAGATCGATGAAGATCACCGGGTGGATGGGGTTGAGCGGCTTCATCCATATCGGCACGCCGAGCAGCACACGCTGCTCGACCACCACGCCGATGAGCGAGGCGAGCGCCACCACCAGCATCGTGGCGACCATCAGCACCAAGGGCCGGTGCCAGTGCGTCACCCGGCGCATTGTGGAACGGTATGTCGATAACCTCCAAGGCGGGATCCCCGGCCTGATCGGGCTCGGGGCCGACGGGAACCACGATCGATGCTTTCTTTCACGCCGGTCCGCCGCATTGCCGGGCGCACCTATCGATCTGGTAGGGCAACCCCGCCATGCCCGCGCCCGGGGATCCGGGAACACCACCGGCGCGGGGCCGCGAAGGCCCCGCGCCGGTCATCGATCAGCTGACGACGGCAGGATCAGCCGAAACCGCCACCGAACCAGCCGTCGAAGAAGTCAGCGATGTCGTCGCCGAGCTGTCCACCGCGGAAGCCCAGGTGCGTGGTCGCCCCTCTCTTGGTGTTGACCTCCATCTCGATCTGCTCCGGCTTGAAGATCTGCTTCTCACCCTGGCCGGTACCGCCGCGCGGGAGGTTCGACGGCGGCCTGCCCTGCGGATACATCCGGCCGTTGCCGTAGACGGTGTAGGACTGGGTCGGCTGGACGCTGCCGTCGTTCCGGTAGACCTGGCTGGGCCGTGGCCGCGCCGGCTGACGGTTCGCCCTGGGCGGCGCCTGCCGCTGCGTCGACCTGTGGCTGGTCGGACGCCGCGCCGGACGCGAGCGCGCCTGCTGGATTCCTCTGGGTACGTAGCCGGCCCGACGGTGGCGGCGGGCCATCGCCGCCCGCTTTCGTCGCTCGGCCCTCACCTCGCGAGCCGCCCTCTGCCCCTCTCTGCGGACCGCGGCCGCGGCCCGTCGCTTCGCCGCGGCCTCCCGAGCCCGCCTGGCGGCCTCCCGAGCCCGGATCCTGGCGGCCTCCTGGGCACGCTTCAACGCCTTCGCCTCGGCCCGCCTTCTGGCTTCCTCCCTGGCTCGCTTCCTGGCGGCCTCCAAAGCCCGCTTCCTGGCCTCCTCCTCGGCCTTCTCCTTGGCCTTCTTGATGGCCCTCTCCCTGACCTTTCGGAGGTACGCACGCCTCGCGGCGCGCTGGGCCGCCTTCTTGGCGAGGTAGCGGGCCCCGAACCTGGCGCCGATGGCGAGCGCGATCCAGAACCACTGCCCGTCGGGGTCGGTCATGGTGACGGGGCTGTTGTTGGCGTAGGCGTAGGCGTTGAGGGTCTGCGGATCCACATCGTCGATGATCGGATCCACCGACATGAACCGGCCGAGCTTGGGGTCGTACTCGCGGGCGCCGAGGTGGACGAGCCCGGTCGTCCCGTCCTTCGTGCCGCCGACGAACCCGCGCTGGCCCGGCCACCATGGCGGCGGCGAGCCCCGGTCCTCGCCGAACGGCGTAGTCCTCCGTACCGCCAGATCGCCGTTGCCGGCGTTCACCGCGGCCTGCGCGGTGCCCTGGTGGTCACCGGCCAGGAAGTACACCTGGTTGTCCGGCGTGCGTACCGCGATGGGCTCGTCGTTGATGGTGTAGTAGCGGGTCTGCTCGACGACGTCCTTGGCGTAGTCGAAGCGCAGTTCCATGTCGTCGATGTAGAGCGTGGCGTCGGTCGATGTCTTGCGGATGAGCCGGTCGCCCTCCGCGTCGTAGACGAACGACGTCGTCTTGCCCGCCTCCGTCACCGACTCCAGGTTGCCCTCGGCGTCCCAGACCAGGCTCTGGTCCGAGTTTCCGACCTTGCGCCTGGTGGTGTTGCCCGCGGCGTCGTACTCGAACAGGTCCGACCCGACGCTTTGCAGCGCGTGCGGCTGCTTGCCGCCCGCCTGCGGGTAGGTGTAGTCGCGGACGGTCTCACCAGCGCCGCCCCAGGCGTGCTTGGTCTCCTTGGTCCGGTTGCCGGTGGAGTCGTAGGCGTAGCTGACCGCGTACGGGGCCACGCCGCCGATCTTGTCGGACTGCAGGCTGCCGCTGGCGCAGTCGTCGTTGGCCGTCCAGGCCGAGGTCAGGCGGCGCAGGTGGTCGTACTTGAAGCATTGCGTGTCCTGGCCGGTCGCCTTGTCGGCGATCTTGGTGATGTTGCCGACCGCGTCGTAGGTGTAGTTGACGTCGAAGTCGGTCTTGGCCGTGCCCTCCCGGTCCAGCCGCATGCTGGTCAGCCTGCGGGTGGCCTCGTCATGGGTGTAGGTGAGCCAGGTCTTCTTACCCGCCTCGCCCAGCTCGTACTGCAGGGTCTCGCCCATCTTGGAGTAGCGGGCCGCGCCCACGTACGCCGACAGGCCGGTGACCTTGGTCGGCTGGCCGAGCTCGTCGTAGGTGTAGACGACCTGCTCCTCTGCCAGTCCCGCAACGCCGGGGAAACTGACCGACTGGACCTTGTCGTCGGCCGTGTAGCGGGTGTTGAGCTGGTACGTGCCCGCCAGCTTGCCCTCCCGCTCGGGGATGGTGACCGTCTCGCGGAGCGGGCGGTAGTCGACGTCGATGGCGTCGATCTCGCCCTTGTACGCCTGCCCGCCCACATACCGGATGCTGGCGTTCATGTGGCCCTTGGCCAGGGCGTCGTACTTCCACTCGGCCAGCAGCGGCCCGGTCGCGGAGTTCTCGCGCAACTCCTTCTGGCGGCCCAGCTCGTCGTAGACGTACCACAGGGTCTTGCCGCGGGAGTCGGTCGTGCTGACGACCTCGTCGGCGTCGTTGTACGTCATCGTGGTGACGCCCTGGTCGGGGTCCTCGGTCTTGATCTCGCGGCCGCGCATGTCGTAGTGGTGGCGCCACACGTTGCCTGCCGAGTCGGTCACCGTGGACAACCGGCCGGCGACGTCGTAGGTGTACTTGGTGGACTCGTACTCGCCTGCCGGGGTCGCGCCCTTGTACTGGCGCAGCTCGATGAGCCGGTCCTCGGCGTCGCCGATGCGGGTGGTCGCCGTGCCGCCCGCCGGCGGCGTCATGTGGACCCTGTCACCCTCCTGCTTGACCGTGACCCGGTACTTCTCCGCACCCTTCGCCATGAGGATCTGGGCGTTGACCTCACCCGCGCCGTCGAAGGTCGACACGACCTGGTTCGGCACGTCGGTGTCGGCGACCGCGAGCAGGTCGGTGGAGGGCGTGCCGGTGGCGAAGTAGCCGGAGTTCGACTTGTACTCCTCGCCCTGGGAGTTGTAGAAGGTGTCGGTGATCGTGCGTCCGTCACGCAGTGCGGGGTCCTGCGTCTGGTCGTCCCTGGGCGCGGGTTCCTGGGTCTGGCGCTCGCGCATCAGACCGTCGTACAGCTCGTGACTGGCGGTGTAGCCACCATCGGCGCGCAGCGTCTTGGTGGTGACGTAACTGGGGCCGTCGTCCCGCATGACGTAGGCGTACTCGGTGCTGGGCGTCTGGTTGCCCTCTTTGCTGCGGTCGGGCTGCCAGACCTTGGTCAGGCGGCCGAGCGCGTCGTGTTCCAGGTCGGTACGGCGGTTGTTCGTGTCGATCTCGGCGACGGGCTCGGCCCAGGCCGGTTCGAGGATCGTGCGGTTGACGTGGCTGAGCTGGTTGGTCTCGGCGATCTCGGTCGCGAGGGCACCCGTGGCCGGGGTGTAGCTGGTCACGGACTTGTTGCCGAGCGAGTCGATCTCGCTGGTCTCGCGGCCGTAGACGTCATACGTGTGGGTCCTGTCGGTGATCGTCGTGCCGTCACCGGAAACGACCTGCTGGACCGAGGTCACGTCGCCCTTGCTCGGGGCCTGGCCGTACGCCTTGCCGTCGTACTGGACCTTCTCATCCGAGATCACCTCGTCGTCGGCCAGTGTGGAGACGGCGGTGCCGCAGCTCGCGGCGACCTTCTGGACGCGGCTGGTGTAGTCGAGCATCCAGCTGGTGTCGTTGCGGGCGTAGGTGTAGCGGGTGCACTGGTCGTCGTCGGTGGTGGCCAGGTCGCCCTTCTCCTCCACCTGGGTGAGCAGGCCCTTGGTGTCGTACGTACGCTCCTCGCCGACACGCCGCCAGGTACCGCCGGGCAACGCTTTACGGGTGACCGTGGACTTGGCCTCGACCACGTGCGCGGCCTTGGTGACGCCGCCCTGTGTGGACTCCGCGGTCTTCACCGACCACGGCTGCTCGACACTCGCGCTCAGGACGGCCCCGCCGTCCCCGTCGTAAAGGATCTCCTCGCGCTCGAAGCCGGAGTACTGGTCGAGGTCGTCGAGCTTGACGCCCTCGGTGTCCGTGACCTGCGCGCTGCGCTTGGAGCCGTCGGCCTGCTTGTCACCGTCCATGCCGCGGAAGTAGCGGAACTCCGTGAGCGTGCGCTTGGTGTCCTGGCCGTCGCCCTCGCGCACCCGTACCCGGCCGAACCCGCGGAAGTCCGACCACGTGCGGTGCTCGGGCTTGACGAGGATGTTGTCGGCGTAGTGCCAGGCGGCGCCGCCCAGGTATTCGTAGCTGGTGACCACGTTGGGCGAGCCCGAGATGCGGTCCACCTCGATCATCTGCGACACCACGTACTTGTGGAACCAGTCGTTGACCTCGGCCTCGTTCAACGGTGCCCAGCGCTGCGGGAAGCACAGCTTGGTGTTCTTGTCGGCCGCCGGGAGTTCGCCGGCCTTGCATTCTGCGGGGGCGTAGTTGATCCGCAACTCGCCGCCGGTCCCGTTGTTGACCGACTGGACGCGCCACTTGACCAGCGGGGCGCGGCCCTCGTTCGTGTCCACTCGGTTGGCGAGCTGGACGCCGACGAACGTGGTCCTGGGCGCCGTGATCGTGCCGCCCACATGACCGGTCTGCTGGACCGAGGCCAGCCAGAGCGACGGGCTGAGGCCGTCACCCGTGGCGGGGAACTGGTGTTTCAGCGCCCAGGAGTCGACGTCGCTGTACGCGCTCCCGGACAGGATCTGCGTGGTGACCTTGGTCAGGCGCTTGCGGCTGAAGAACGTCGGGGCCAGGCGGTCGGTGCACTTCACGCCGGAGTCACAGATCTGGTCGAACGGGACGTCCGGCCAGCTGCTGGCGGTCTCCTTCTTGAGCTGGTCGGCGGCGCAGGTGATGGTGCCGCTGGGCAGGCAGCGCTCGGCCACGTCGAAGACGAC
>NZ_JBSGFQ010000213.1:0-12416 GCF_053603495.1 Nonomuraea sp. NPDC004186
TGGTCCCGGGGGGGGGGGGAGGGTCTCCGCGGGGGCCCGGGCCAGAGCGGCGGCCCGCGGGCGGGGCGGGGGGCGGCGGGGCCCCGCCCCCCCCCCGCCCCCGCCGCCGCTGTCACGGACCGTCGCGCATGTGGTTCTTCCCGCCGGGGCCGGAGGACCTGTGGCGGCTCGCGCCCGGTGTGGGGGCGTTCTGGCTGGTCTGGGGGAGCTTCGCGGTGCCGCTGGGGCTGATCGGGGCGCTGGTGGTGGGGTTCGTCGCCGTTCGTGCTCGCGGTGGTGCCGGCCGTGCTGCTCCTGGTCGCCCGTCGCCGGGAAACCGTGGAACGCGACGACGCCGGACGGGCCTCGGAGGCCGGTCCGGCGTGAGTCGCGGTACAGGGGGTCATGCCGCGTGGCGCCTGAGGATGGCGAGCGTGAGGGCGGCCAGGCCGATGAAGGTGATCGCGCTGACCAGCGCCACCGTGTTGAGCCCCGTGGTGAACGCGGCCCGCGCCAGGTCCAGCAGGTCGGGCTGGTCCTTGGCGGCGATCACCGCGGCGGTGATGCTCTCGCGGACCGCCTCCACCGGCAGGTGCTCGGGGAGCTGCCCGCGGTAGACGGCGCTGCCGAGGCTGCCCAGCGCGGCCACGCCCACCGCGACGCCGAACTCGCCGCCCGTCTCCGACAGCGAGGCCGCGGAGCCGGCCTTCTCCGCCGGCGCGGCCGTCATGATGACGCCGTTGCCCACGCCCATCGGCAGCGCGATGCCCGCGGAGGCCAGGACGAGCCCGGTCACGACCAGCCCGGTGCCGCCGGCGCTCGGCACCTGCGTGTGCAGGAACAGCCCGACCGCGCCCACGGCGAATCCGCCGGCCATCACGTACGCGGTGCCGACGCGGCGGGCGAGGGCGGGGGCCAGCGTCAGCGCGACGATCATGGCGAGGTTCTGCGGCACGAGCCAGAGACCCGCCTCCAGCGGGGACTTGGCCTCGACGGTCTGCAGGTACTGGGTGGTCATCAGCGTCGTCCCGGCCATCACGACGCCGCCGAGCAGCATGGTCCCGAGCGTGGTCGCGAAGGCCCGGTTGCCGAACAGGCGCAGGTCGAGCAGGGGGTCGGCGAGCCGGCGCTGCCGCCGTACGAACACCACGGCGAACGCCGCCCCGGCCACGACCGCCGCCACGGGCACCGGGTGCCAGCCGCTCCTCGCGATCTCCTTGAGCCCGTACACGACCGGCAGGATGGTCGCGAGCGACAGCGCGACGCTGGCGAGATCGAGCCGGCCCGCGTTCGGGTCGCGGTACTCGGGCAGCAGCGTCCGGCCGGCCACCAGCAGCGCCACCATGAACGGCACCCCCATCAGGAAGGCCGCCCCCCACCAGAAGTGCTCGAGCAGCAGCCCGCCCACGATCGGCCCGGCCGCCATGCCCAGCATGAAGCAGCCGAACCAGAGCCCGATCGCGGTCCCCATCTGCTTGGCGTCCTGGAACATGTTCCTGATCAGCGCCATCGACGACGGCATCAGCGTCGCCCCCGCGATGCCGAGCAGCGCCCGGGCCACGATCAGCATCTCGGCGCTCACCGAGTACGCGGCCACCACCGAGGCCGCGCCGAACGCCGTCGCCCCGATCATCAGCAGCCGGCGCCGCCCGATCCGGTCGCCCAGCGTCCCCATGGTGACCAGGAACCCGGCCAGCATGAAGCTGTAGATGTCCATGATCCAGAGCTGCTGCGGAGCGCTCGCCCCGAGGCCGGTGCTGAGGTGCGGCAGCGCCAGGTAGAGCACGCTGACGTCGACCGAGAGCAGCAGGGCCACGGAGGCCAGGACGGCCAGCCCGGTCCATTCCCGGCGGCCCGCGCGGGTGCCGGGAAGTGTGCCCTCGAGTGTGGTGGTGTTCATCTCGTTCCCCTTTCAGTTGTCTTCACAGTGCTGTAAGGGGCTTCCGATGTTCTTTTCGTGGACTTAAGGCCGCGCATAAGGTGACGGTCATGCGTTTTGGGGTGCTGGGTCCGCTGGCCGTGTGGACGGATGCCGGCGAGAGCGTCACGGTTCCCGGGCTCAAGGTACGGGCGCTGCTCGTGGACCTGCTCGTCCACGAGGGCCATCCCGTGTCCGTGGACCGGCTGGTCGACGACCTGTGGGGCGCGGAGCCGCCGGGCAATCCGGCCGGGGCGCTGCAGGTGCGCGTCTCGCAGCTGCGCAAGGCGTTCGAGGACGCCGAGCCCGGCGGCAAGAACCTCGTCGTCTCCCGCGCCCCCGGCTACCTGCTGCGCCACGAGGCCGGGGCCGTGGACGCGGCGCGCTTCGCCGGCCTGCTGGCCCGGGCGGAGGCCACCGACAGCCCGCGGACCAGGGCGGGGCTGCTGGCCGACGCGCTGGCGCTGTGGCGGGGGCCGGCGTACGCCGACTTCGCCGACGAGGAGTACACCAGGTCGGCCATCCTGCGCCTGGAGGAGCAGCGGCTGTCCGCGCTGGAGCAGCACGCCGAGGCGCGGCTGGAGCTGGGCGAGCACGGCCTGCTGGTGGGCGAGCTGGGCGATCTGGTGGCCAGGCATCCGCTCAGGGAACGCCTGCGCGCCGTCCACATGCGGGCCCTCTACCGCGCGGGACGCCAGAGCGAGGCGCTGGCCTCGTACGGCGAGCTGCGGGACCGGCTGGCCGACGAGCTCGGCCTGGACCCGGGACCCGAGCTGGTCGCCCTGCACCAGGCGATACTCGGGCAGGACCCGGCCCTGAGCGTGCCCGCCGACCGCCCCGTCACGAACCTGCCCGCCTCCGTCAGCAAGCTCATCGGCCGGGACGAGGCGCTGGCCGAGGTGTGCGCGCTGGTCGGCGACGAACGGCTGGTGACGCTCACCGGCAGCGGCGGGGTCGGCAAGACCCGGCTGGCGCTGGAGGCCGCGAACCGGCTGGTGGACGGGTTCGCGGACGGGGCCTGGCTGGTCGCGCTCGACCAGGCGTCCCGGTCCCCCGCCGAGGCCGTGCTGGCCGCCCTGGACATCCGCGAGGACGCCGGCGCGCCCGCCGGGGAGCCGGCCTCCCAGGGGGACCGGACGCTGGAGCGGCAGCTCGGCGCGGCGCTCAGGGCCAGGCGGATGCTGCTGGTCCTGGACAACTGCGAGCACGTGGTCGAGCAGGTCGCCGAGCTGGCCGAGGCGCTCCTGCGGGCCTGCCCCGACCTGCGGATCCTGGCCACGAGCAGGGAGCCGCTGGCCGTGGCCGGCGAGGTGCTGTGGAGCGTGCCGCCGCTCGACGTGCCGGGCAGCGCCGATCTGGCGGTCATGGCGCGTTCGGACGCGGTCAGGCTGTTCGTGACCAGGGCCGCGGCCTCCGCCCGCGGGTTCGCGCTCGACGCGCGCAACGCGGCGGCCGTGGCGCAGCTCTGCCAGCGGCTCGACGGCATCCCGCTGGCGCTGGAGCTGGCCGCGACCCGGGTGCGGGCGCTGGGCGTCCAGGGCGTGGTGGCCAGGCTGGACGACCGGTTCAAGCTGCTGGCCTCGGGGCAGCGGGGCGCGCCGGCCCGGCAGCAGACACTCACCGCGGTGATCGACTGGAGCTGGGACCTGCTGTCCGACGACGAGCGCCGCGTCCTGCGCCGCCTCGCCGTGCACGCCGACGGCTGCACGCTGGAGGCCGCCGAATCCGTCTGCGACGCCGCCGAGCTCGACGTGCTGGACCTGCTGGCGCGCCTGGTCGACCGCTCGCTCGTGGTCGTCGTCGAGGCCCCCGCCGGTGTCCGGTACCGGCTGCTGGAGTCGGTGTCGGAGTACTGCCGGGCCAAGCTGTCCGACGCGGGCGAGCTCGACCGGGTACGCCTCGCGCACCTGCGCCACTACCTGGCGCTGGCCGTACAGGCCGAGCCGGAGCTGTACGGGCACGACCAGCGGGACTGGCTGCTGCGCCTCGACGCGGAGGCCGCCAACCTGCGGGCGGCGCTCGACACGGCGGTCGCCGGCAAGGACGCCGGCAGCGCGGCCCGGCTGGTGAACGCGCTGGCCTGGTACTGGTTCCTGCGCGGCCGGCTGGCCGAGGGCCGGCGGTCGCTGGCGGCGGCCCTGTCCGTCGATGGGGCCGCCTCCCCGGTCCGGGCGCGGGCGGCGGCCTGGGAAGCCGGGTTCGCGCTCATACTGGGCGAGGAGGTCGACTGGGAGCCCGTGCTGGCGGCGGTCGAGGACCCGGGCGAACGGGCCAGGGCCGAGCTGTTCGTGAGCATGCACGTCAAGGACATGCCGACGGGGCAGGAGCTGGTGGGCCGGGCGCTGCCCACGTTCAGGGAGACCGGCGACCGGTGGGGCGTCGCGGCGGCGCTCGCCAGGCAGGCCAGGGACGCGTTCACGACGCGGGACATCCAGGCGCTCGAACGGACCGGCGAGGAGAGCGCGCGGCTGTTCACCGAGCTGGGCGACCGGTGGGGGCTGCTGCAGGCCACGGCCTGGCTGGCGTCGCTGGCCGAGATGGCGACCGACGCGGAGCGGGCCACCCGGCTGTTCGGCGAAGGGCTGCGGATGGCCGAGGACCTGGGGCTGTGGCCGGAGGTCTCCACGCGCATCGCCTGGCTGGGCTGGATCGCGATGCAGACCGGCGACTATGACCGCTCCATTGAGTTCTGCGAGCGGGCCATGAAGCTGGCGCAGAGCCAGGGCTACATGGAGGGCGCGATCATGGGTGAGATGGGCCTCGCCTTCGCCGCGCGCCGGGCCGGGCGGCTGGACCTGGCCGAGACGCATCTGCGCCGGCTGCTCGAAGGGGTGCCGCGCGGCGCGGACGTCGAGCCCCCCTTGTACGTGCCGGACACGCTGATCGAGCTGGGCTACCTCACGGAGCTGCGCGGGGACCCGGCCGCGGCCATGGAGCTGCACGTGGAGGCGCTGGCCGCGGCCCACAGGATGGGCGACGTCAGGACGATGGCGTTCGCCGTGGAGGGCGCGGCCTCGGCCGCCGGGCCGACCGAGAAGGCGGCCGTGCTGCTGGGGCTGGCGGCCGCGGCCAGGGAGCAGAACCAGACCCCGGCGGGGGCGGCCGAACGGGCCGACGTCGAGCGGGCGGCGGCGCGGGTACGCGAGGCGCTCGGCGAGGAGGCCTTCGCGGCCGCGTACCGGGAGGGCGCCACCCGCAAGCTCGACGAGACGGCCGACCTGCTCTGAGGGCTAGGCAAGGTACTCGGCCAGGCGGTCGAAGAACTCGATCCAGCCCGCCTTGGCCTGCTCGGCGTGCGCGGGGTCGGTGTTGACGCCGTACTGGTGGAAGCGCATCCCCGTCTTGCCGTCCGCCTCGGTGAAGTCGATCGTGACGACCGACGCCGGCCCCTCGCCCGGGTTGTCCGGGTCGCCCGTGGTGAACACCAGCCGCTCCGGCTCCGTCACCTCGCGGTAGGTGCCGTCCAGCGTCGCCTCGAACCCCTCCTCGCCCACCAGCGTGGCCCGCCAGACGCCGCCGGGGCGGGTGTCCAGGGTGATCCGGCCGACCGGCGTGCTGAGCATCCGCGGCCCGAACCACTGCGAGAAGCGCTCCGGCTCGGTCCAGGCGGCCCACACCAGCTCGCGGGGGGCGTCGAAGAGGCGGTTGATCTCGTATTCGGCGGTCTGGGTCATTGTCGTGTCCTTTCCGGTTCGTTCGATGGCTCAAAGGTCGCAGGGCGCGCTTCAGATCTCCTTCTCGTCGCCTTAAGGCGCGTGGCAGGCTGGCGGTATGAGGATCATTCGCGCCGCCAGAGTGCTCACCGGCCGGCCCGGAGAGGTGATCGCCGACGGCGAGGTCCTCGTCGACGGCGACCGGATCGTCTCCGTGGGGCCGCGCGGCAGCGGGGGCGAGGCCGCCGAGGTCCTCGACCTGCCGGGCCACACGGTGCTGCCCGGGCTGATCGACGCGCACGTCCACCTGGGGTTCGACGCGAAGGTGGACCCGGTGACCCGGCGCAGCGCCGAGAGCGACCACCACCTGCTGTTACGCATGGCCGAGAACGCGCGCAAGCTCGTCTCCGCCGGCGTCACCACCGCCCGCGACCTGGGCTCGCGCGGCTTCCTCGACCTGGCCCTGCGCGACGCGATCGAGGAGGGCCTCACGGTCGGCCCGCACATCGTGGCCGCCACCAGGCCCATCACGATCACCGGCGGCCACTGCTGGTACATGGGCGGCGAGGCCGACGACGAGCCCGCCATCCGCCGCGTCGCCAGGGAGAACCTCCGGGCGGGCGCCGACTGCCTGAAGGTGATGGCCTCCGGCGGCCTGATGACGCCGGGCGCGCCGCCGAGCTGGGTCCCGCAGTACGGCACCGAGCAGCTCAGGGTCGTCGTGGAGGAGGCCGCGTCGCGCGGCAAGGGCGTCGCCGCCCACGCCCACGCGCACGCCTCCATCCGCAGCTCCATCGAGGCGGGCGTCACGACGCTGGAGCACTGCACGTTCTTCGGCCCGTCGGGGCACGACTACGACGCCGAGCTGGCCGACCTCGTCGCGGCGAGCGGCACGTACGTGTGCCCCACCGTGCACGGCGTGTTCTGGCGGATGCGCGAGACCTACGGGCCCGAGATGATCGACGCCTGGCTGAACGCGGTGGCCGCCATGCGGGAGGCCGGGATCCGGCTCGTCGCGGGCACCGACGCCGGGTTCACCAACGGCGGCATCGCCAACGAGACCGACGGGTACGTCGCCGGCCTGGAGGTGTTCGCGGAGGCCGGATTCGGGCACGCGGAGATCATCGAGATGGCCACCGTGCGCGCCGCCGACGCCTGCGGGGTGGGCGGGGTGACCGGCAGCCTGGAGGCGGGCAAGCGGGCCGACCTGATCGCGGTCAAGGGCGATCCGCTCGAACGCCTGGCAGACCTGCGCGATCTCACACTCGTCCTGATCTCCGGTCGTTCCGTCACGCAGACGGGCATCGACACGGTGACCTCGTCCGTCGGCTGAGAGGATTCTTCATGCTGCCCTGGTCCGCCGAGCTGGCCGGCCGTCTCGACCACGCCGTCATCGACAGCGCCCTGCTGCGCGGCAACCCCCTGGGGGATCCGCACGAGCGCCCGATCATGGTGTACGTCCCGCCCGGGTACGACGACGATCCCTCCCGTCGCTACCCCTCGATCTACGTGCTGCTCGGCTACACCGGCCACGTCGCCATGTGGCTGAACCGGGCTCCGTTCCGGCAGCCGTACCCGGAGCTCGCGGACGCCGCCTTCGCCTCCGGGGAGGCCCTGCCCGCGATCGTCGTGTACGTGGACGCGTGGACCTCGCTCGGCGGCAGCCAGTTCCTCGACTCCCCCGGCACCGGGCGCTACCACTCCTACCTGCGGGACGAGGTCGTGCCGTGGGTGGACGCCCGCTACCGCACGATCGCCGACCGCGACCACCGGGCGGTCACCGGCAAGTCGAGCGGCGGCTACGGGGCCATGGTCACCGCGATGCTGGCGCCCGACGTGTTCGGCGCGCTGGCCACGCACGCCGGCGACGCGTTGTTCGAGGTGTGCTCGCGCGGGTCGTTCCCCGAGGTGGCGCGCAGGCTGCGGGACATGTACGACGGCTCGTACGACACGTTCCTCGCCGACTTCCGCGGCCGCCTGGCCGGGACCAAGGAAGGGGACCTGGAGCTGCTGGAGATGTACGCGTACGCGGCCGCCTACTCCGCGGACCCCGACGGGACCGTACGCGTGCCCTTCGACGACACCGGCGCCGTCGTGCCGGAGGTGTGGGAGCGCTGGCTGTCCTGGGATCCCGTGCTGATGGCCCCGCGGCACGCCGAGGCCCTGCGCTCGATGCGGGCGATCTGGGTGGACGCCGGGAGCAAGGACGAGTACTTCCTGGACTTCGGGGCGGTGGCGTTCCGGCGGGCGCTGGAGGCGGCGGGCGTCAAGGACGAGAACGTCTATTTCGAGCTCTTCGACGCCGGCCACGGCGCCATCGAGTACCGCTACCCGCTCGCCCTCGCCTGGTTGTCCCGCCGTCTGACCCCCTAGGTCCGCAGGCTGCGCACGCCGGCGAGGATCAGCTCCAGCCCGGCGCGGAAGGCCGCGTCGCGCTGCTCCCGGGGCCAGGTCTCGGCCTTCCTGGCCTGCTCCTCGACCGTGTAGCCGTTCACGTAGGCCATGACGGTGTCCACGGCCACGGCGGCCCTGTCCGCGGGGATGCCCGCCGCGGCCAGGGCCGCGACGAGCGCGTGGAAGCCGGCCACGGCCTCGTCCCCCGCGTGCTGGAACGTCGCCATGAGGCGGGCCCCGTCCCGGTGGGCCAGCATGAGCTCGCGGATGCCGATCGCGACGATCCGCAACTGCTCGTCCCAGGGGCCGTCGAGCGGCGGTGCGGGGCCGTCCTGCGGGGTGACCAGGTGCGCGACCATCGCGTCCAGCAGCGCCTGTTTGCTGGGGTAATGCCGGTACAGCGCGCCTGCCTGCACCCCGAGCCGGCCGGCCAGGCGGCGCATGGTCAGCCCGTCCAGGCCGACCTCGTCGAGCAACTCGATCGCCGCCCGCAGGACCTGGTCGCGCCGCTCCCCCATGAGACCTCCTTGACAGTACGGCTCCGCCAATGTGAACAATGTACACGTGAACGTTGTTCACGTCGGACAGGGAGGACGGCATGAGCGGACAACGGGTTCTGGTGATCGGGGCGGGCCTCGGCGGGCTGGCCCTCGCGCACGCGCTGGTGCGCGCGGGGATCGACGTACACGTGTACGAGGCCGACGACGGCAGCGGCGATCGTTTCCAGGGCTACCGGATCGGGCTGGCGCCGCTCGGGTGGGCGGAGCTGCGCGCCTGCCTGCCGGAGCGGCTGTACGCGCTGGCGGAGGCGACCAGCGGCGACCTGGACGGCCCCGGGCTGCTGTTCGACGAGCGGCTCACGCTGCTCAGCAGCGACCTGCCGGGACCGCCGGACGAGACCCGGGCGGTCGATCGTCAGGTGCTGCGGCGGATCCTGCTCGGCGGTCTCGGCGACCGCGTCACGCACGGCAAACGCCTGACCGGGGTCGCCGAGACCGGCGAGACGGTGACGGCCCGCTTCGCCGACGGCACCCAGGCCACGGGCGGCGTGCTGGCCGGCGCCGACGGCGGCAACTCGGTGGTCCGCCGCCACGTGGCCCCCGAGGTGGGCCACGTCGATGCCGGCCTGTGCGGCGCGATGGGCCGCACGCCGATCACCGAACGCTTCGCGGAGCTGGTGCCGGGCCGGGGCACCATGGTCAAGGGCCCGGGGATCACGCTGATGCTGGGCCGCATGCGGTTCGCCAGGGAGCCCTCGGAGGCCGCCGCGGAGCTCGTACCCGGGCTGGACCTGCCCCACCGGGACAGCTACGTGCGGTGGGTGCTGCTCGTGCCCCCGGAGCACCCGGCGTCGCGGCAGACCCTGGTGGACGCCCGCGAGCTCGTCCTGGAGCTCATCGACGGCTGGCACCCCGACCTGCGGGAGCTCGTGCGCTCGGCGGACATGAGCGCCGCGGGCCCCGCCAAGGTCTACGACCGTCCCGTGCCCGCGTGGCCGGCGGGCCGGATCACGCTCCTCGGCGACGCCGCCCACCTGACGCCGGCCAGCGGCGGCAACGGCGCGAACACCGCCATCCAGGACGCCCGGCGGCTGGGCGACCGGCTGGCCGAGGTCCATCGGGGCGAGCGGGACCTCCGGTCGGCGCTGACCGAATACCAGGCCGACCTGCTGGAACGCGGGAACGCGGCGGTGGAGCACGGCAAGGAGGCCATGAAGCGGTTCGTCCCGGCGGGCTCTCAACCATCCAGGTGACACTTGTCAACCAAACGATTGATGCTCTACCGTCCTTGCACATGGCGGCACGGAGGGCGCCGCGCCCTGAGGAGCGCGGCAAGGCGGCGGAGCTGACGCGGGAGCGGATCCTGCGGGCCGCCGTGAGCGAGTTCGGCGAGAAGGGATATTCCGGCGCGCGCACCGCCGGGATCGCCGCCCGCGCCGGCGTCAACCAGCAGCTGATCTCCTACTACTTCGGCGGCAAGCAGGGGCTGCTGGAGGAGCTGCGGCGGCGCCGGCAGGCGGACGAGTCCGCGTCCGACGCCTCGTCCGCCTCGTTCGCGGAGTCGGTCGGGGCCCAGCTGGAGCGCACGCTCGACGACCCGGAATGGGCGCGGCTGGTGGTGTGGCAGGCGCTGGGCGACTGCCCGTTCGCCGACGCCGAGGAGGGACAGCGGTTCGCGCAGGCGCAACGCGCCCGGATGGCCGAGTCGCTGGAGCGGATGCGCGGGCGGCAGGAGGCCGGGGAGGTCACCGATCGGGTCGATCCGGCGTTCGCGCTGCTGGTCGCCTATGCGGTGGTGTTCGCGCCGATCACGATGCCGCAGTTCGTCCGGGACATCTTCGGCGACGAACCGCTCTCGCCCGAGGTGCGCCGCCGCCTGCACGGTGAGCTGGTCAGGCTTCTCGGCCAGGCCGAGGATTAGGGAGGTTCTGCGGCGATGGTGATGGTGGTCTTCGGGGCTCGGGGCAGTGTGGGGCGCCATGTCGCCGCCGGTCTGCTGGCGGCCGGCGAACGGGTGCGGGTGACGAGCAGGGACCCGGAAAAGGGCGGCCTGCCCGCTTCCGCGGAGGTCGTGGCGGCCGATCTGGACCTTCCTGAGACGTTGCCCGCCGCGCTGGAGGGCGCCACGAAGGTGTTCGTGTACGCCAAACCGGACGGTGTCGCGGGCTTCGTCGAGGCGGCCAGGGCGGCCGGGGTGCGGCAGGTGGTGCTGCTGTCGTCGGCGGCGGTCGTGATCGAGGGCTCCGAACACAACCCGATCGCCGTGCACCACCAGGTCGTCGAGACGGCCGTGGAGGGCTCGGGGCTGGACTGGACGTTCATCCGGCCGGGGATGTTCGCGACGAACACGCTGTGGTGGTGGCAGGCGGCGATCCGGGGCGGGGGCGTGGTGCGGCTGCCGTACCCGGAGGCCGAGACCGCCCCCATCCACGAGAAGGACCTGGCGGCGCTCGCGGTGACGGCGCTGACCGAGTCCGGGCACGAGCGGCGGGCGTACACCGTGTACGGGGTGGAGTCGCTCACGTTGCGGCGGCAGGTCGAGCACATCGGGGAGGCGATCGGGCGTCCGATCGCCGTCGAGGTGGTGTCGGAGGCGCAGGCGCGGGAGGAGATGGGCCGGACGACGCCGGCGGTCGGCGTCGAGGTGATCATGAAGCAGTGGGCGGCCCGCGACGGCATACCCGCGCAGACCTCGACGGCGGTGGAGAAGGTGACCGGCCGCCCGGCGCGCACGTTCGCCGAATGGGCCGTCGACCACGCGGACGACTTCCGCTGAGCGCGGGTGCGGCCGGCGTCTTCACCTGTTCTGCGGGGGCGTCTTCTTCCTGCGGCCGCGTCGGGGGCTCGATCCGCGCGGGTTCTGCGGCGGCCCGGGCCTGGGCTCGACTCCCGGCGCGTACCCGGGTGAGCGGTACAGGGGCCGGCCTCCGTACCAGCCCCACATGAGGCAGATCAGCCCCACGAGCAGGGCCAGGACCGGCACCAGGTAGAGCAGCGCGTCGAGCCGGAGCAGCCCGGCGGCGGTCACCCCCGTGATCGACGCGACCAGCACCCAGCCCGGCCCGTGCCAGTACGGTCTCCCCAACGGCCTGTCGGACTCCTCCCAGCCCCGGGGCGTGCGCCGCCGGAGCCGCCCCGCCGGCCACAGCCGCGTGCCGTCCCCGGTGATCACGACCGCTCGCCTGAACGGCCCTCCCCCGATCCGCACCTGCGCCTTCAGTCCCTCCGCCCGCTCGTCGACGGCGGGATCCCAGTGGACCCGCTGGTAGTACGGCCTCGCCCCGCGCTCGGGGACGAGCTTCAGGTACGGGCTGAACCAGCGGACCCCCTTCGTCCTGTACTCCAGGATCAGCGGCCGGACCTGCCACCGCACCTCGGCCGCCGACGCCGCGTGCCGGTTGAGCAGGAACCGGGCCAGCACCAGGACGAGCCCGAGCCCGTAGACGCCCGCGACGACGAACGGAGCTCGCCTGAGCATGTCCCCGGGAGGGGGCACGTCCTCATGGCCGGCGGGGAACACCAGACCGCCGGGCTCGGCCGGGTCGTAGCGGATGGTCAGCACCGAGCCCCGCACGAAATGTTCGGAGTCGGCCTGGATCATCGTCTGATGGCTGTTCCTGCCGTCGGACCAGTCCAGGTAGAACATCTCCGGATTGCCCTGGTCGTCGAAGTCGATGTACTGCACCGTGGCCGAGGCCCGCGCCGTGGCGCGAGACTCCGCGTCGGCGACGCCGGCGGCCTGGACCGCGAGCACGCCGGACGCCACGAGCGCTCCCAGCGTGAAGCCCCCGAGCGACACCAAGGCGATACGCGATATCGGCCATAAGCCATGCACCCACACAGTTTGGCGCGAGGGTCTTTCGCCACGCTTTCATCAGTCTGTCGCCGTTCTCCGCGCGCCGCCGGCGGAGCCTGCACCGCACGTTCATGTCCGCCGCCGCCTGCGTGCTCGTCGCGGCCGGCGTCTTCCTC
>NZ_JBSGFQ010000214.1:0-12272 GCF_053603495.1 Nonomuraea sp. NPDC004186
GTGTCCCCCCCCCCCACAAACAAACCCGCGAGACCGGCCGGCGCGAAGCGGTCCCAAGACCGATGCGCGGCGCGCGGGTCCCGGCGGATCGTGAAGGGCATGATCGAAGTCAGCGGGCTCACCAGACGTTTCAAACAGACCCTCGCCGTGGACGACCTCTCCTTCACGGTGCCGCCCGGCAGGATCACCGGCTTCCTCGGCCCGAACGGCGCCGGCAAGACCACCACCATGCGGCTGATCCTCGGCCTCGACCGGCCCACGGCCGGCCGCGCCACGGTGAACGGCCTGCCCTACCACGCGCTCGACAGGCCGCTCACCCAGGTCGGCGCGCTGCTGGACGCCACGGCGGTGCAGGCAGGCCGCCGCGCGGACCAGCACCTGTGGTGGCTGGCGCGCTCCAACGGGATCTCGCGGCAGCGCGTCGGCCCGCTGCTGGAGTTCGTCGGGCTCGGCGACGCGGGACGCAGGCGCGTCGGCGGCTTCTCGCTGGGCATGAAACAGCGGCTCGGGCTGGCCGCGGCGCTGCTCGGCGACCCCGAGGTGCTCCTGCTCGACGAGCCGGTCAACGGGCTCGACCCGGAAGGCATCCGCTGGATGCGCGACCTGCTCAAGTCGCTCGCCGCCGAGGGCCGGACCGTCCTCGTGTCGAGCCATCTCATGAACGAGATGGCGGTGACGGCCGACCACCTGATCGTCATCGGCCGGGGCAGGCTGCTGGCCGACGCGAAGATCGGCGAGTTCGTCCGGCCCGGCATGTCGCTGGAGGACGTGTTCATGGAGGTCATCGGGAGGTACGAGCCGTGAGCGCGATCGCCGCCGAGTGGATCAAGCTGCGCACGCTGCGGTCGACCTGGTGGGCGCTGGGCGCCGGTGTGTTCGTGGCGCTCGCGCTGACCGTGCTCGGCGCCTCGACGGTCATCGCGCGCTGGGATCCCGGCCGTACGGGCGACCAGGCCGCCATGGGGGTCGTGGTGGCCGTGTACGTGGGGGTGGTCCTGGCCCAGCTGCCGTTCGGGATGATGGGCGCGATGACGATCAGCGGCGAGTACACGTCCGGCATGATCGACGCGACCCTCGTCGCCACGCCGTCCAGAGGGCGGGTGCTGGCGGCCAAGGCGGTCGTCCTGAGCGGGGCCGCGGTCGCCGGCTCGCTGCTCATCGCGATTCCCGGCTATGTCTACGGACGGTTCCTGGCCGCGGAGTTCCACCCGTCGCTCCTGCCCGCCGGGGCCTGGACGGTGATCGCGGGTGGCACGCTCATGATCGTGGTGGCCACGCTGCTCGGGCTGTCGCTCGGCGTGATCCTGCGCAACGGGGCCGTGGCGACCGCGGCGCTGGTGACGATCGTCCTCGTGCTGCCCTTCGCCGGCCTCGTGCTGCCCGGCGGGGAGTGGGTCAACCGGTTCCTGCCCGGCTACCCGGCGCTCCAGCTGATCGAGCAGCTGCCGGCCATCATGCCGACCTGGGCGGCTTTCACGGTGCTCGCCGGGTGGGCGGTGGTTCCGCTGCTCGCCGCCTGGCGGCGGGAGTGAATGTGCAGGATGCGGGGGTAGGGGGCGCCCGTAGTCCGAAGAAATGGGGAACGTGTATGAGCCGCATCGGGGAATGGCTGAAGAAGGCGGAGAACCTGGCCAGAGGGCATTCCAAGCAGGCCGACCAGTTGCTGGACCGGGCCGAGCGCTACGCCAAGGAGCGGACCGGCCACAAGTACGACGACCAGATCTCGAAGGGCGCGGACGCGGTGCAGGAGCGCTACGGCGGCGGTGGTCAGAAGCAGCCGCCCGTTCGGGGCGAGGAGACCAGGGACCAGAGGCGCGAGGGCTGAACGGCCGGCTACCTGTCCTCGACGTCCTCGACGAAGGAGAGGTAGCGGTCGGCTGAGCGGCGGACGGCCTCCGCGCCGTCCCCGTGCACGACGCGCTTCCACCAACCCCCGTAAACCCTCTCGAACGCGTACGGCTCCAGCAGGTCCAGGGCACGGCGCACGACGTGCGGACGTTCCGGGATGTAGTTGGGGTAGCTGTACATGAAGCTCACCCAGCGCCGGTCCTGGACGACCTGGAGGATGTCACCCGAGAACAGGGCACGCTCGGACGACCAGTGCAGCACCTGGCCGCCCTCGAAGTGCACGCCCGCGTTGATCAGGGTGAGGTCCTCCGACAGCCGGTGGGTGTCGCCTTCCCAGAAGATGACCGAGTCGTCCGGTCTGGCCACCCACCGCCTGTCGGCGGCGTGGATGTACACCGGGGCGTCGAAGGCCCGGGACCATTCGATCATGGAGCCGTAGAAGTGGGGGTGGCTGATGGCGATGGCCGACACCCCGCCCAGCTCCTCGACCTCGGCGATCAGGTCGTCGTCGAGGTAGGAGACCATGTCCCAGAGCACGTTGCCCTCCGGCGTGCGCAGCAGGAGCGCGCGCTGCCCGATCGCCGTGGGCGGGGCGGTGCCGATGCCCACCACGCGCGGGCCCTCCTCCTCCACCCGGCCGCGATGGCCCTCTGCCGCCAGGCCCGCCAGCGTGGTCCACCGCTGGCCGTCCCAGCCGACGTACTGGCGCTCGTCCTCGCAGATCGGGCAGTCGGGGCGCGGCTCGGCGTACTGGACGCCGCAGGTGCGGCAAATGGGCAGGTCGGCCGGTGGCATGCGGCCAGCCTAGCGCGGGCCTGTACGGTGATCGCATGGTCAGAGGGGGGTTGCTGGTCGCGGGGACCACGTCCGACGCGGGCAAGAGCGTGCTGACGGCGGGGATCTGCCGGTGGCTGGCCCGCAGGGGCGTGCGCGTCGCGCCCTTCAAGGCGCAGAACATGTCGCTCAACTCGTACGTCACCGCTCAAGGCGCCGAGATCGGCCGGGCCCAGGCGACGCAGGCGCAGGCCGCCTACCTGGAGCCGACGGTGGACATGAACCCCATCCTCCTCAAACCGGGCAGCGACCGCCGCAGCCAGGTCGTCCTCATGGGCAACCCGGTGGCGGACGTGGACGCGATGGAGTACGGCGCGCTCAAGGACCTCCTGCGCGCCACCGCGCTGGAGGCGCTCGAAAGGCTCAGGGGTCAGTACGACGTGGTCGTGTGCGAGGGCGCGGGCAGCCCCGCCGAGATCAACCTGCGCCGCGGCGACATCGCCAACATGGGCCTGGCCAGGGCCGCGAACCTGCCCGTGATCGTGGTCGGCGACATCGACAGGGGAGGGGTGTTCGCCGCGTTCTACGGCACGGTGGGCCTCTTAGACGCCGACGACCAATCGCATATTTCCGGATTTGTCGTGAACAAGTTCCGCGGCGCGCGGGAGCTCCTGGAGCCCGGCCTCGACATGCTCAGGCGGCTGACCGGGCGCGAGGTGTACGGCGTCCTGCCCTGGCTCGACGGGCTCTGGCTGGACGTCGAGGACTCGTTGGCCCTGGACAGCCGGAAGGTCGCGGTAGGCGCCCCGTACGGCAGGCAGACCCTCCGGGTGGCCGTCGTGCGGCTGCCGAGGATCTCGAACTTCACCGATCTGGACGCCCTGGCCGCCGAGCCGGGGGTCGTGGTGCGTTTCGTGACCGATCCGGTCGAGCTGGACGACGCCGACCTGGTGGTGCTGCCGGGCTCCAGAGCCACGGTGAGCGACCTGGCGTGGCTGCGGGAGCGCGGGCTGGCGGCGGCGATCGTCGACCGCGCGGGGCCCGTGCTGGGGATCTGCGGCGGGTTCCAGATGCTCGGGCGGGAGATCGTGGACGAGGTGGAGTCGGGGGCGGGCAAGGTCGAAGGGCTCGGGCGGCTGCCGGTACGCGTCGAGTTCGCGAAGGAGAAGCGGCTCGGGCGGCCCGAGGGCACGGCGTACGGGCAGCCGGTCCGCGCGTACGAGATCCACCACGGGGTGGCTTCGGTCGACGGAGGCGAGCCGTTCCTCGACGGCTGCCGGGCCGGCAACGTCTGGGGCACCACCTGGCACGGCGCCCTGGAGAACGACGGCTTCCGCCGGGCCTTCCTGGCCGACGTGGCCGCGCGGGCGGGACGCGACTTCGCGCCGGCTCCCGGCACGGACTTCGCCGCGCTCCGGGAGGAGCGGCTCGACGCGCTCGGCGACCTGGTGGAACGGCACCTCGACACGGACGCGCTGCTCCGCCTCATCGAGCACGGCCCGCCGGACGTCCCGGTCCTGCCCCCGGGCGCGCCACCGCTCGGCTAGCGGGCGCTCATCTCGTCTGGGCTCATTTTGTCTGGGCTCCGTTTGCCCGGGCCACGCGCTGGGCGGCGATCCAGGCGTCGATCTGCTCCCAATGGTCGTACAGCCACCGGATCCGGTCCTCCCGCTCCGCCGGGATCTCGGCCGCGGGCACCCGCCACCACTTCGCGGTGATCTGAGCGTTGAAGGGCAGCTTGCGCCAGACGTCCCCCAGCGTGATGAGGTCGTCGAGCCCGGTGTGCGCGACGAAGATGACGTCCGCCGACGGGCACGCCTCGATGGCCGTGATGGCGCCGTTCGGGCGGGGCGGGAGCAGGTGGTCCATGCCGCGCGCCCGCTCCGCCTCCTCGGTCAGGCCCTTCTCCTCCAGTCGCCGGATGGCGAGCCGGCGGCGGCGCGGGGTGAAGTTGCCGCCCTCGGGGAAGATCACGAGAGCGTCCTGGTCGCCCATCGTGGCGGCGAGGCGGTGGATCTCCTCGATGACCCGCTTCTGCCCGGACTCGCGGGGCACGAACGCGTTCGGCAGGCGGTTGATCACGACGTCCAGCGAGGGGTCGTACTGGAGTGCGGCCTTCATGACGATGCGCGGCCGCCGGTGATAGATCGCCAAAAGGTAATAAATCAGCAAAAAGGAGTCGCCGGGGCCCGCGTGCCGGGACAGCACGATGACCGGTCGCGTCAGCCTGGCGGACTGCTCCTCGGTCGTCAGGTCGGGCTCCTGGATCTCCATCGTCAGCCGGAAGATCCGCACGGCGGCCGCGTGCACCTTGGCCAGGAACCACCTGATCAGGGCGTAATGCCGCTCCTGGCGCCGGGCCCCGCCTGCCACCCACAGCCACAGGCACGTGACCAGCACGCCCGACTCCAGCGTCAGCCACACCGTGGCGAACCAGACGAACCTCGCCCCTCTGCGCCGCGGCGGCGGCAGGCGCAGCGAGGCCGCGGCCGTGACCAGGAGCCAGAACGGCAGCGTCACCACCATGAACACGGTCACCACGATGACCAGCGGAGCCAGCACCAGCCGGCGGAGAATACGCGGTGGAAGCAACGGCGGCCTCCCTGCAACGGTCTAACCCTCATCCTCCTCTGTTCTGCAAATAGCGGGAAGAAGCGCTGTACGCCCGCTCGATGCAGGCGGAGATCTGCGAGATGTCGCGGTAGCGCAGCGGGGAGAGCGCCTCGGTCATCCCGGCGGGCAGCACGTGCACCTCCACGCCGGGCGGCAGGCTGGCCATGTCCTCGGCGAACCGGTGCCTGCGCGCGATCTCGAACGCCACCATGCCCACCTCCCAGAACCTCCTGGGCGGCGCCAGCGGCCGTTCGATCCGCCCGACGTGCAGGACGTAGACGCGCTTGGCTCCGAGCTGCACGGCCCGCCCCACGGGGATGCTGTGCACCAGCCCCCCGTCGTAGAAGTGCTCGCCGCCGATCACGACGGGCGGCAGCAGCCCGGGCACCGCGCACGACGCCAGCACCGCATCGACCAGCGGCCCGCCGGTGAACCAGTGCGCCGCCGCCCGCTCGACCGAGGCCGCCACGCACTGGAAGGGGACCTCCAGCTCCTCGATCCGCGAAACCCCCACGGTCCCGCTCAGAACCTCGCGCAACGGCCCGATCGGGTGCAGATGGGTGCCGGTCCTGGCCAGCGTGGACAACCGGGCCACCCACGAGCCGGCGAAGGCCGTACGTACGACGTCGGAGCGCCACAGAGTGGTCAGCCGCTCCACCGCCTCGGACGGGGCGGCGGCGATGACCACCCCGTTCAGGGCGCCCACGGACGTGCCCACGACGAGGTCGGGGCTGATGCCCGCCTCGTCGAGCGCCTGCAGCATGCCCACCTCGTGCGCGCCGAGCACGCCTCCGCCACCGAGCACGAACGCCGTTTCCACGCCACCCACCTTCTCGTTGCCGCGTCCCGGAAGCAAAGCCATCCGCACGCTGCCGGACCCGTCCGGTGACGGAGGTCCCGCGCGGCGGGACGATTCGGCCATGACAGCAGTGGTGCAGGCCGAAGGGCTGACCAAGTATTACGGCAGGCGCCGCGGCCTGGAAGATCTCACGCTGGAGATCCAGCCGGGGGAGATCTTCGGGTATCTCGGGCCGAACGGCGCAGGCAAGACGACCACGCTCCGGTTGCTGCTCGACGTGATCAGGCCCACCCGGGGCACGGTACGCGTCCTCGGCGCCGACCCGCGCGAGGCCGCGACCCGCTCCAGGATCGGCTACCTGCCGGGCGAGCTGGCGCTGGAGGGCCGCGAACGGGCCAGGGACTACCTGCGCTTCCTCGGCAGGATGCGCGGCGGCGTGCCGGACACGCGCATCGACGCCCTGGCCGAGCGCCTCGAGGCCGACCTGTCGGTGCAGATGCGCAAGCTCTCCAAGGGCAACAAGCAGAAGGTCGGGCTGATCCAGGCGTTCATGCACGAGCCGGAGTTCCTCATCCTGGACGAGCCGACGGGCGGGCTGGATCCGCTGGTGCAGCACGAGTTCCTGGCCATGGTCAGGGAGGTGCGCCAGTCCGGGCGAACCGTGCTGATGTCCTCGCACGTGCTCGCCGAGGTCGAGAACGTCTCGGACCGGGTCGGAATCGTACGGGACGGGCGCCTGGTGGCCGTGGAGGACGTGGCGGCGCTGCGCGAGAAGGCGGTGCGCCGGGTCGAGCTGCACTTCGACGCGCCCGTGCCGCGAGCGGCTTTCGAGAACCTGCCCGGCGTGCGCGACCTGCGCGTGGAGGGTGCCGGCGTGCGCTGCACGATCGACGGCCGGCCGGACGCGCTGATCAAGGCGGCGGCCGCCTTCACTGTGGTGCACATGGTGAGCGCGGAACCGGACCTGGAGGAGATCTTCCTGACCTACTACAGCGACGAGGAGCGGCACCATGATCGCTAAGAGCCTGCGCGACAACCGGCGGTCGCTCATCTGGTGGTGCCTGGGCATCAGCGCTTTCATGGGCGTCTATCTGGGCGCGTACGCCAACGTCAAGCTGAACCCCGAGACCTACGACTCCATGGCCATGGCCAAGTTCCCCGGGCCGCTCAAGGACCTGATGGGCGGGCTCGGGGACTTCGCCTCCGGCGCCGGCTACCTGCAGACGGTCGTCTACCAGCTCTTCGTCCCCATGCTGTTCATCGTGTTCGCGATGCTCCTGGCCAACCGGGCGATCGCGCAGCCGGAGGAGTCGGGCACGCTGGAGCTGGTCGTCACGCTGCCGGTGGACCGGCGGCGGCTGGTGCTGGACAGGTTCGCCGCGCTGGCGGTCGCGATGCTCGTGCTGGCCGTCGTGACGCTGCTCGCCATGTGGGCGATGAGCGAGGTCGTGGAGATGGGGGTGCCGTTCGACCGGATCCTGGCCGCGCACCTCGGGGTGCTCCTGGTCGGGCTGCTGTTCGGGACGATGGGGCTGGCGGTCGGCGCGGCCGCCGGGCGCAGGACGATCGCCTCCGCCGTGGTCGGGGTGTGGGTGGTGGCCGGCTACGTCGTGGTCACGATCGGCCGGAACATCGACGCCATCTCCTGGCTGAAGTGGGTCTCGCCGTTCCACTACTACGCCGAGGGCCGGCCGCTCTATGAGGGGCTGCCGGTCGGGGACTACCTTGTGCTGGCGGGGGCGACGGCCGTGCTCGCGCTCACCGCGGTGCTCTCCTTCGACAGGCGTGACGTAGGAGTGTGATGGCGATCTCCGAGCTGCCCGCCGACCTGCTCGCCGACCTGCTCGGGGGGCATCGGCGGGTGCTCGCCGAGCACGCCGCGACCGGCCGCTTACCCTCCCGCGAGGCGCTCGACGCCTACCGCGCCGCGGGCAGGCGCGCCGCCACGCTGGGGGTCCCGCTGCGGACCCTGGTGGACGGCGCGCTCGCCGCCGGCGAGGGGCTGCCGGAAGCGCTGCCCGCGCTGCGCAAGGCGGTCTCCGCGCTGATGGAGGGGTACGAGAGGGCGCAACTCGCCGCCATCCGCGAGGAGGAGCAGGCCTGGCGGGAGTTCGTGGACGACCTGCTTCAGGGGCGGGCCGAGCGGCTGGCGGAGCGGGCCGAGCACTTCGGGCTGCGGCTGGCCGGATCGTACGTGGTGGCCGTGGCCCGCGGCATGCGCGACGGCGACCAGGACCGCATTGAACGGGACCTGATCGCCCGGTTCGGCTCGCACAACGTGCTCGTGGCCGTGCGCGACGGGCTGCTGGTGTGCGTGGCCCCGGCGACGCTGCCGGCCGCGGTGGGGGAGTTCACCCATCACGTACGCGCCCGCTTCCCGGTCGGGTGGCGGGTCGCGGTGGGACGGCCGCAGCGCGGCCCCGGCGGCGTGGTGGCCTCCTACCGGGAGGCGGCGCAGGCCCTGGAGCTGGCCGACGGGCTGGGGCTCAGGGCCGACGTGGTCAAGGCGGCCGACCTGCTCGTCTTCCCCGTGCTGCTGCGCGACAGGGGCGCGATCGAGGACCTCGTGACCAGCGTGCTGAGCCCGCTGCTGGGGGCGCGGGGCGGGCACGAGCCGCTGCTGGAGACGCTGGAGGCCGTCTTCGCCTCGCACGGCAACCAGACGGCCGCGGCCCGGCGGCTGGGGCTGAGCCCGCGGGCGGTCACGTACCGGCTGGAGCGCATCCGCCGTCTGACCGGCTTCTCGCCGGACGACCCGACGCAGCGCTTCACCCTGGAGACCGCCGTGCTCGGGGCCCGTCTGCTGGGCTGGCCCACGAGCCCCGGCTTCGGCCTCAGTCGGTGACGGCGAGGCGGATGCCGAAGCCGACGATGACCACGCCGGTCAGGCGGTCGAGGAAGCGGCGTACGGCGGGCGTCCGCAGGAAGCCGCCCACCAGCGAAGCGAACCCGATCAGCGCCGCGCTCCACAGCAGCCCCTCGGCCACGTGCACGCCGGCCAGCACCAACCCCATGACCGCGTGCGGCGCCCCGTCCGGGATGAAATGCGGCAGCATGGCCACGTAGAACGCCCCGACCTTGGGGTTGAGCAGGTTCGTGACCAGCCCGCGCCGGAACCCGCCCCCGAACCGCACCGCCTGCTCCGGCTCGTCGTGGGGCGCGGCCTTGGCCAGGAGCATGCGCAGGCCCATCCACACCAGGTACGCCACGCCGGCCCAGCGCAGGATCTCGTAGCCGAGCCGCGAGGCGGCCAGCAGCGCCGACAGCCCGGCCGCGGTGAGCACGCCCCACGTGAGCGTGCCGAGCTGGATGCCGAGCGTCACGCCCCAGGCCGCCCGCCTGCTCGCCAGCAAGGACGTACGCAGGATCAGGGCCGTGTCGAGGCCGGGAGTGAGCGTGAGCAGTGCCACTACGGCGGCGAACGACCAGATCGATCCTGCGATGTCCATGGCGTCAGGGTATGAGGAGCAGTTTTCCTGTCGTCCGGCGGGCCGCCAGGTCCTCGTGCGCCTGGTGTGCCTCGGCCAGCGGGTAGCGGTGGGAGATGTTGATGGCGAGCTGTCCCGACTTGATCCAGCCGAACAGGTCGGAGGCGCGCCGCAGCAGCTCCTCGCGCTCGGTTATGTAGTGGACGAGTGTGGGCCTGGTCAGGAAGAGCGAGCCCTTGCGGTTGAGGATCTGGGGGTCGATCGGCGGGACCGGGCCGCTGGCGGCGCCGTACAGGGCCATGAGGCCGCGTGGCCGCAGCGCATCGAGCCCGCCGTCGAACGTGGCCTTGCCGACGCCGTCGTACACCACGTCGATCCTGTCCCGCAGCGCCTCGGCGAAGTCGTCGTACCGCAGCACCTCGTCGGCGCCGGCCTCCCTGGCCAGCTTCTCCTTCTCGCTGGTGGAGACGGTGGTGTGGACCTTGGCGCCCTTGAGCTTGGCCAGCTGGATGAGCAGCTGCCCCATGCCGCCGGCTCCGGCGTGGACGAGCACCTCGTCGCCTTCCCGCACCTCGTGGGTGGAGTGGGTGAGGTAGTGGGCGGTCATCCCCTGCAGCATCGCCGCCGCGGCCACGTCGGCCGGGACGCCGTCGGGCACCGGCACGGCCCGGTCCGCCGGGATCACCGCCTTCTCGGCGTAGCTGCCCAGGACGTTGGCCCAGGCCACGGTGTCGCCCACGGCCACCCCTTGCACCCCGGGCCCGACGGCCGAGACCGTGCCCGCGCCCTCGGAGCCGATGGGAGTGGGCAGGTCGAGCGGGTACGCGCCGGAGCGGTGGTAGATGTCGATGAAGTTGACGCCGCTGGCCGCGACATCGACCACGATCTCCCCCTCGCCGGGGACGGGATCGGGCCGCTCCACGTATTCGAGAACCTCAGGACCGCCAGGGGCGGAGACGATGATGGCATGCATGACGCCTAGTCAACTCCGTACGTGCGGGGGAATGCCACCCGGGGTCCGGGTTCCCCAGGTGGTGTCTACGTGGTGTGCTCGGCCCTGCGCGGTGTGCGGTGTGTCGGTAAGCTAGCGCGCCGTGAGCGGTGAAACCTCCCACATCGGGCGCTACAGGTTGCTTAGCGTGCTGGGTCGGGGCGGCATGGGCACGGTCCATCTCGCCGAGGATCCGGCTGGGCAGCGGGTCGCCGTCAAAGTGATCAACCCGGAGCTGACCCAGCACGAGCAGTTCCGCATGCGGTTCCGCAGGGAGGCGGACGCCGCCCAGAGGGTGCGCAGGTTCTGCACGGCCGCGGTGATCGAGGCCGCGCTCGACGGCGACCAGCTCTATGTCGTCACCGAATACGTGCCCGGCCCGAACCTCGAGGCCGCCGTACGCCAGTCGGGCCCCCTGCGCGGCTCCAGCCTCGACGCGCTGGCCGTCGGCGTGGCCACCGCGCTGACCGCCATCCACGGCGCCGGTGTGGTGCACAGGGACCTCAAGCCGTCGAACGTGCTGCTGTCGCCCGTCGGCCCGCGCGTGATCGACTTCGGCATCGCGCGGGCGCTCGACACGCTCGGAGGCGTCACGGGCACCGGCGAGCTGGTGGGCACGCCCCGCTACATGGCTCCCGAGGTGCTGCGGGGCGAACCCGTGTCCCCGGCCTGTGACGTGTTCTCGTGGGGATGCCTGGTCGCGTTCGCCGCCAGCGGCAGGGCGCCCTTCGGCGGCGACACGCTGCCCTCGATCGTCTACCAGGTGCTCAACGCCGAGCCGGATCTCAGCGAGGTCGAGCCCGGCCTGCGCGAGCTGGTCGGGGCCGCGCTGCGGAAGGACCCGGCCGCGCGGCCCACCGCGCAGCAGCTGCTCGACCAGCTCGTCGGGCGGTCGGCCGGGCCCGAACAGGCGGCGCATACCGTACAGGTGGCCTGGCAGCAGGCCACGGCGCCGTACACGTCCGTCCAGCAGAAGTCCAAGGGCAACCGCGCCAAGCTGATCGCGGGCGTCGCGGCGGCGGCCGCGGCGGTGCTCGTGGCGGGCTCGGTGGCCGCGTGGGCGGTGTTCAGCCCCAGCGGGCCGCCCGACATGAGCGTTCTCTACCGTGAGGACTTCACGCAGACCTCCGGCGGCTGGAACGGCGTCTACGACCCGGACGAGACGGCCAGCTACGGCTACCGGACGGACGGGACGTACGGGCTGGACGTGGAGAAGGGGTCCGAGGAGCGGTGGGCGAAGGCGCCCATACCCTTCCTCATCGCCACGCCGACCAACACGCCCGACCCGTCGGCCACGCCCACTCCGATGTTGCCCTCGTCCGTCGTCGTTGCCGTCACCGCCGAGGTCAAGAAGTCGGTCGGGAGCGGTGAGTACGGCGTGTACTGCCACAACATGGACGATGACGACACGTACTACGAGTTCGCGCTCGACACGACCGGGAAGGCCAGGATCCGGCGGATCGTGGACGGATCGGGCGGGACGCTGGCCCAGCCGGTGCAGGTGGACAGTCTGCCCGGCAAGGCCCGGCTGGTGGCGGCGTGCGAGCAGACCGGGTCGGCGGTGCGGCTGACGATGTGGGTGAACGATCAGCGGGTGCACCAGGTGGAGGATCCGAACGGGCTCGGGAACGGGTATGTGGGGTTGTTCGCGCGTACGCCCAAGGACGAGACGTCGCTGCTGAAGACGACGTTCGACGACTTCGAACTACGCGGCCAGAAGACCCCCTGACAGAGATGATGTAGGTGAGCACCTCCCGTCAGTCCTGACCCACCCCCTGACTGACCTCGGGTCTTCAACGGGATCTGTCGGTCTGAGCGG
>NZ_JBSGFQ010000215.1:0-12142 GCF_053603495.1 Nonomuraea sp. NPDC004186
GGACCTCGCCCCGGCCGATGGTGCTGCTCAACACCCTGGCCGGCGGCCGCTACCGGCGGCGCGCGGCCTACCTGTGGGGATGAGCCGATGCGCCTCCACGGCGAGGTCTCCCGCACGGTGGACACCTACCTGGCGGACCCGGACGCTCCCGAGCGCCCCCGCTCCGCCACCACGCCCAGCACGCGCGGGATCCGCAGCGGTGGCAGCCGCATGAGCAGGCGCAGTGCCGTGGACCTGGAGACCGCGACGGCAGGACCGCCGAGAGCCGAGCCCCTGCCCGGCCGGCCAGCTCTGTGACCACGGCGCCCAGTTGGCCCGTGAGCCGACGAGTTCGACGCTGGTAGCGCTCGAGCAGCCCGGGCACCTGCTCACGAAACGTCTGCCGACCACATCCCATGCCGGGCAGAGCAGACGCCGTCCCTGTACCGACACCACCACCCGCCGACCGTCGACGGGGAGATCGGCCGCCGTCCGGCTGTAGTAGCCGTGCACCCGCCCGGTCAGCGTCCCGCACGCCGGGCACGGTACCGGCTCATCGCGCGTCCTGGCCATGACCCGAATGAGGTCATCCTCGCCCTCCACACCCCCGATGACCAGGGCAGACAAACCCGCAAACACCACACCCGTAAGATCGTCGATCTTCGACATGGCCCAGCCTGGCAGCTGATCACTCAGCGCCACCACCGATTACGGGCCAGAGCCGTTGTTCTTACACTCCCGTGTAGAGCTCTACTGGTTAACTCGTTTCAGGCGGTCAGGGCTGGTTCGAATCGGGCCAGCTGGCTGGTGCGTTTCCGTGCCAGAGAGTGGCCGTTCCACCAGGCGTCCAGGCGGATCAGGTTGACGGCGATGGCGCAGACGATGTGTTCGAGGTGGACCTTCTTGATACCGCGGTAACGGGCGCGGCGTAGACCGGTGACGGTGACGGCTGGGTGGATGGTGGCGAGCCTTCAGAGAGATATCTGGCCGCTCCACCAGAGCAGGGGGTTCGACCCGCGACTTGCTGTGAACATACCACCGCTATACCGCCGGTGTTTAGCATTCATCGCGGTGCTCTGATCACAGGCGGAGCATCGCGAAGTGTTCTTGTTAACTGACTAAGGATCGAATTTCATGCGGAAGCTCTCCCCCTCGAAAATGCTCGCCACTGTTGTCGGGGTCTCTGCGGCCTTCACCGTACTGACGCCGGCCATGACCGCCATGGCCTCCACCACCACCACCGCTTCCTCGAGCGTCTCTTCGGCCGGCTGCAAGGACAAGTGGAGCAAGCTGAACACGAAGGACGGCTTCGTCAGCTACGTCCTGAAGCTCTGCAGCAACGGGTACGGCGAGGCGCGCGGCAGCGTGACGGACACCAAGAACGACGCCTGGACGACCGTGGTCGAGGTCTCCTTCAAGAAGAGCAACGGCAACGAAATTTACGGCGGGTACAAGGAGGCCGGCCGGAACAAGGGCCACAAGAGCTTCAAATGGTCCACGACCCGCACCAACCTCGACCGGATTACGATCCGGGCCAAGCGCTGCCTGCCGGGCACGATCGTGTGCAACAACACCAAGACCTACACGCTCTACCCCTGATCTGAGGCGTGGCAGTCGGGTCGCCAAAGGTTGGCAGTTTCGGTGAGAGATGGCCGAGAGCTTTCGGAGTTGTCGGGCCGTGCGTACCTTCGTGCAGCCGAGTAGCCGCCGCGACCGCCGCAGTAAATACCGGATTTGCTGCGGCAGCCGCCAGCGCCGTGCCCAGCTTCGTCTGGATCTGCCCGGCATGCTCCCGGTGCATCGGCTCCCGTTGCGCATACAGCTTCAAGCATGACGCGTCCGCGATCTCCAGCTGTTCGGCCAGATAGTCGATCACCTCGGTCGGCACCTTGAAGGGGACGATGCCTTTCAGCTGAAGGGCGCGCTGTGGGTCCGGGTGAGCAATCTCCTGCTGGAGGTCCGAAGCAACAACGCCACCGCGGTCGTCCGCCAGATCCTGGACCGCCTGCCCGACAGATAAGGACAAGTGGGCGTTTACGCCCGTCTGATCCCGAGTCTCAGGTGCCGCGCCAGGACGAGGTGGATTCGCCGGCGAGACGGCGGGGCATGACGTCGATCATGACGATGTGGATCACGACTTCGGAGCTCGTGGGCAGGGCCTCGTAGTCGCGGACCAGGCGGCGGTGCAGCATCAGCCAGCCGAGAGTGTCGGGTCGAGTCCGGGCGCGGTGCCTGGATTGCTCCAGGTCCGTTTCCCGGACCCGCCCGCCGAACCCGGCGTGCGACTCTCACCGCACCGGGCTCTCCACGAGGTCATGCCGTCGGGCAGGTGTGGTCAGGGCTGTCGGCGAGGGTGACGGGATCTTGGTGCCTCGATAGCGGTATCGGGTCACCGGAACCGATGCGATCTTGAACAGTTCGACCCCGTCGAAGGCGATGGGTCGCCATCCCCGTGGGGTGCGCAGCCATCGCTGGATGGCTCTCAATGTCATGCGGTTGCGCTGCATTACCCAGTTGATCACTCGCCACCAGATGAAGTTCTGCAGGTGGGAGAAGGTGTGCTTGGCGACCGCGTGCTTGAGGTAGGCCAAGCGCAGCACCGCAACCGATCACCATGCCGCTCGCCGGGGCGCCCGGGAGACCGCCAGGCCGAGATCGCCCATCATGCCTACGCCCTGCGGATGAATATTCGGCACCCGCAGGGCCGTGCGGAAGGGCTGGCGGGCGGGCAGCGCCCGTGATCTCAGGCCCGTCCAAGCGCCGGCAAAGCAGCTTTCGGCTGAGGTTGAACGCCTTCACAGTGACTGTCGTTCTGATCTTCTCTATGGGACGGATCTGCGCATGATCGCTCGTATCCTCTTCTCAGAAGTACCGTCCTAGCCCTGCTCGCCGATCCGGCGGCGGCTGTCGCACCCAGCTCCGGCTGGAGCACCAGGGCCCACGGCCGGGAGCGTTCGTGTCTCGGCCGACCGCAAGAACATCAGCGTGTGCGACCGGGAGGACGATGGCAACAGCGTCGACGCCGAGTACGCCACCTCGATGCTCAGCATCTCCACCGTTTCCGACAGCAACGGCCCTTGGGCGGTTGCGGGAGCGACAGCACGTTCTTCACTCAGATCGACTTCTTCAAGCTCTGCGTCAGCCGCAACGGGTCTCGGCAATGTGCGGACTCCGTCTGGATCAAACGATCCTAGGAGAGCCAGCTGAGTCGTTCAGACATGAGGAGAGGGCCCGGCACCTGCCCAAGCCCTCTCCTTCGCTAGCCTGAGCCTCCGGAGGCGGCGCCGGACTGCGGCAGATCGATGGGCGACGCCACGGCCAAGAGCAACTTCGGCAACTCACTGGGATCGCCGCGGAACGGTCATAACCGCGGTTTCATCCGTCGGCTCCAGGTTGCGGCAGCCCGGGGAGCGCACTGCGGAAGAACGCGAACGTCAATGAGTTCGTCACCGCCTGAACGTCCGGCCCCGCGAAATAGTGACCTCCCACGGGAACGACGACATGCGCCGACGATGACCCCACACGCCTCAGCGCCCGGGCGAATCGTCGCGAGTGCTCCGGATCGACGATCGCGTCGTCCTCCGCCGCCATCACCAGCGTCGGCGGGAGCCGCCTGTCCAGCATGGCCGTCGGAGAGATGCCGGAGAGTTTCTGCCGGGTGGTGCGGCCGAGCCCGAGCTTGGTGACGAGCCTGGGGCCGCCGGCGAGCTCGCTCGCGTCCTCCAAGTCGTAGACCCCTGACTGCAGGACCGCCGCACCGAATCGCTCTGGGGACGAGACCAGCGCACCGCTCGCCACCAGAGCCCCGTACGAGGCTCCGAGCAGGCCGATCTGCTCCGGACGAGCGACGCCGGTCGCTATCAACGCGTCTACCACCGAGTGCAGGTCTGCGAAGGCCCGGCACACCCGGGGGCCGAACCCGGCGCTCGCCCATTCGGGGCCGAGCTCTCCGCCGCCGCGTACGTTTGCGATGACCACATTGCCCCCGCGCGCGATCCAGGCGGACTCGAGGTGGGGCATGTGACGCGGTCCGATGACCGCTCCGAAGCCGCCGTACACCAGCACCACCGTCGGACGTGGCGCGCCGCTCCCAGCCTGGTGAAGGGTGTACGGAACGCGTACGCCGTCGTCGGCGGTCGCCCAGAGGACCCGGGACCCAGAACCTGTCGAGGTACTGAGGGGCGTGTCCAGGCGGACGAGGCGAGCCGGCGTGGTGAAGCCGGACGCGGTGACGAAAGGCGTGCCGTCCTCGCCGGCGACCAGTGCCTGCGGGGTGAACCCGGCGGGGATCGCACTCCGTACCGCGCTCGGCTCACCCGCCGAACCCAGCGTGACGAGCCGGATCTCGGAGGTGCCGTGGTCGAGCACGGAGAGTGCCAGGTCCTCGCCGGTGACGAGGACCCTGGCGAGCGCCTGGCCGGCTTCCGGGCGGAAGAGCACGCGCGATTCGACCGGTGTTCCGCCTGGGGTCGCCGGTGGCTTGCACGCGAGGAGCGTGCCCGGCACCACGCCTCGGGCGGTGTCCCGTGTCCCGTTCCTGAGCACGAACACCCAGTTCCCGACACCGTACGCCTCATATCCCCGCACGGGCCGCACCCGCCACCAACCCGCGGCGGGACGTTTCATGACGAGGACGCGACGGCCGTCGCGCGAACGTACTCGCGCCCACAGGGTTCCGTCGGCGCTCGCGTACGCGGTCACGGACGCGGCGTCGTCGCGGAACATTGCTTCGTCGTAAGCGTCCTCGACGCGGTGATGCCGGCGCACGGTGCGGATGCGCCACAGTGCCGCGCCGCCGGGTCCGGTCGTCCGGTCCGTCACGAGCACGGAGTCGTGTCCACGCCACGTCGCCGACACCGCCTCCCCCATGAAACGGAACCCTCCTTCGGCCGTGCCCATCCAGCGCTGCTCGACGAGGTCGGCCTCGGCCACAAGCCGGCGACCGTCGTGGGCGTCTTCCAGAGTCACGAGGGCCCGCGACTCGCTCCATCCGGCGTGCGGCGGGCAGAGGATCTCGACACCGCGCCAGACGAGCCGACTAGACTCCGCTCCGCCGAGGTCGCGGGTCGTCAGGATGTGTGCCCATGGCCCGGCTATGCTCCCGTCGTCGTCGAGGACGGCACGCTCGATCCGGCCACGTCCAGGCGAACCGCCGTCGACGAGGCGGTAGACGCTCCTCCCCCGGACGACGAGGTACCGCGCGACGGGGCGCGCGGCCGAGTTCGCCATGAGGGACGGCGCATCCGCGCATTCCACCCACGGGGTCTCGGTCAGGCCGCCGGCGGTGAGGCACGAGAAGCGCACTCCAAGCACGTCGTGGTCGGTCATCGTCCCGTCGGCCTCGTCTGTATCGGTTCGGTGGGTGATTCCTGGCGCCGTCGACTTCGCTGCCCGGCGAGCTGCGCCGCAGTGCCCGCGACGATCACGGCGGAGAACGCGGCCATGCCCAGCCCATAGGGCACCGACGCCAGCAGCAGCCCGCTGAGGATCGGCGGCAACGGCGCCAGGACAGCCGAGATGAGCTGGATCGAGCCCTGCACCCGGCCCTGGAGCTCATGCGGTGTCTCGGCGGCGATCGAGCCGAACACACCCGAGTTCCACGCGGGCAGCAACAAGGTGGCGATCCCGAACAGAAGACCGATGACGAGCGCGGTGTGCACGAACCCCGACAACACCGCGGCAGCCGCGTACGCGGCACCACACCACACGGTGACCGTCGAGACTCGCAGACGTCGGAGCAGGTAGCCCGCAGCGAAGACGCCGGCGATCGCCCCGACCGCGCTGACGGACTCGACAAGGGAGATCTCCGCGCTTGCCGTACCGCGCGAGCGCAGGGCGAGTACCGCGGTGAAGAGGGCACCGTTGATACCCAGATTGATCACAGCACCGCCGATCGCCGCGGTCCACACCGGTGGATTGTGCGCCACATACAGCAAGCCGTCACGCAGATCGACGAGGAACGCGGGCCGGGCCATCCGTGTCACGTCGAGCGCCGGCGACCTCGTTCCCCGCACCGCGACTGCGGCGAGCAGCACGAGCAGGAGTCCCGCCGCGAGCACCCAACCGGAGTGCGCGGCGTAAAGCACTCCGGCAAGCGCCGGAGCGACGACCGAGATGACATGGATCCGGCCCTGGTTCACCGTGTAGGCGTCGCGGACCTCCTCGCGCGGGACAACGACGCGCAGGATCCCGGCATACGTGGGCACGAGGAGCGAGCCCGCGGCCGCCACCGCACCGGCGGCGATGGCCAGACCCAGCGGAGACCCTCCACCGGAACCCGACAGCGGGAGCAGGGCCCCAAAGGCGAGCGCCTGCACGAGCAGCGCCAGGATGACGAGCCGCACCCTGTCGTGTCTGTCGGCGATCGTCCCCGCCAGAACACTGAGCAGGGACGCCGCGGTCAAGCTGACCGCCGTGATGACACCTGCCAGCGTGGTCGACCCGGTGATGTCGAACGCGAGGAGCGGCAGCACGAAGTGCAGCATGGACGACGCCGTCGTCGATGAGAACTGGGCCGTGAAGAGGTAACGGTAGCGGCGATGCCGCAGAACGCTCGGCACGACGGTTCCTCCCTTCCTGAGGCGGGACGCCGACGTCGGGCAAGGGACTGCTCGGCACTGTCAGTAGATCGGGTGCGGCTCCGCGCGGTCGTCGCGCCGCCGCAGGAGCGGAGTGCGCACGCTCGCGGGTTCCACCGCCTGCTCGACGGGGTGGGCGTTGAGGGGTAGGAGCGTGTCGCTCAGGGCGCGCACGACCGGGATGCTCCCGGCGCCCGGCAGGGGCACGGTCCAGACGCGGTGGCCGGACGCTCCCAGCAGCGCCGCGAGCTCTCCCGGCCTGGGTGTACCCGGCGTCAGGGACTCGGAGCGCATCGGCTCGGAATCGCAGCCGACGATCCGCCGACGCACCGACTCCCAGATGAGCCCGCTCGCGAAGTACCAGGCGTAGCGGTCGGCGAGGCTGGCCACCTCCGCTGGAGGTCGTGACTCCGCGCCCACGCGGCCCGATTGGACCAACCCGGCGGCGGCTTCCCGCAGCGCGTGCTCCAAGCCCTTGGATGGCGTGGTCCCCGCGCCGCAACCCAGGGAATGCCGCAAGCCGGAGCGTGCGACGACGAGGAAGACCGTGATTCCCGGGACCCGCTCGATGACCACTCCGAGCGCCTCCGCTGGGCGGCCCACCAGGTCTTGGAGGAGGGCAACGCGCGCGTCCCCCAGCATGACGGGACGTCCCGGGCACCATCCCCACCACCAGGCGAGAACGGCGTCGCGCTCGCACAGTTCCAGGACGGCGGCGACGGTCGCGCGATCAGGCGTGGTCCCGGCGGCCAGCCCGTTGGATGTCCCCACCGACTGGGCGGGCAGGACCCCATGGCCACCGCCGCCCAACCAGACCAGAGGGGCCGGGACGAGCATGACGGCGTTGCCTGCGAGTTCGGCGGCCGGCAACCACGCCTGGCACTCGTCGTCTCGAACCCACGACTTCCCCGGTGCCACGTCCCGTTGCCGGGTGAGTTGCTGCTGCGTGCGGTGCGGCACTCCACGTGCGCGCAGTTCCTCGACGGTGGCCCAGGTCGCGGTGCGCGCGTCCCAGCCATGCGCGGCCGCTCGCTCGGCGGCCTCGCCCCGCGCGACGGCGCGGGCCTCTTGCTCGGTGAACCCCGCCCCTGACCCGACCACGTCGAACGGGAACCCCTCACCGGACCTTGTGGTGTAGGTCCCCCGGGCGCGCACGTGGGCAACAGCGAGGCTCACGCAGAAACCTCGCTGTCGTGCAGTTGGCCCACGACCGCCGCGCCGAACACCGAAACGACACGGTGTCCGTGCGGCATGCAGCGATTCACGTCCACCTCGATGGTGGCACCGATGGGGCACAGGCCCACCGTTGATCCCACGGCGGAGTATTGGAGCGCCGTCAGAATTGCGCCAGCGTCCTTGTACGCGTTGGCGTAGGCGAAGCCTCGGTATTTGCCGTGCAGCACGGCGTCCGTCGCGCACAGCACGAGCACGGCCGCGGGCCCGCGCGACATGCCGGTCGAGGCCGCCGCGGCGTAGCGGATCCTGGACGCGGCGCCCCAGCCTCGGCCGGAGAACGTGCAGAGCTGATGCAGCGCGTCGCACTCCGGGTCGTATCGGTACGTCCCTGGCTCGACATCGCCGTCGAAGACCAGCAGCACCACGTCGAGCGGGTGCAGCGCGCCGGCGGACGGCGTACTGGTGCGGCCAACCTGCAGTCCCCAGCGGCTCGACCACCTTGACCGGAACCTGCGGACTTCCGACAGGTGCGCCGTGATCGCACCGACCCTGAGCGGCCCGTCGGCTACGTCTCTGCGAGACCGTCGGGCCGCGGCGAGATGGCGGAACGCGGCATTGACTTCCCTCAGGTTCGCCGCGCGCGTCCGTGCTGGCCCGAAGGACGGGTCCAGGGGTGCGGAGGTCGGGCCCAAGGGTACGATGGCCCGGCTCGCCAGACCGGTCGGCGCCGGCTCCGCGCCGAAATCCCCTCCTGCGTCCTTCCACAGGGCGAGGTCCGCGTGCTCGCGGAAGACCGCCTCCTGCCAGGTCTCCTGCGGGCGGGGCGCGCTGGGGACCGCGCGGTAGCCCGCGAGCACCCGCGCGAGCTCGGGATGCGCCGCTGGGGAGGGACCCGGCGAGGGCCAGTCGGGAAGCAGGGCGCTCACGAGCGCGGCCGGTAAGTCGAGAGTGCCGCTTCCGGGGAAGGTTAGGGATGCGCGGCGTCCGTCGAGCACGACGATGAGCCGCGCGGATCCGTCCACGCCGGACTCCGGCTGTGGCGAACGGGTGGCGGCGAGGCTGAACGGGCCCACTCCCCGCCCGTGAAGGCCCGGCGGTCCGCTCAGCCTGACCGTCAGCAGCCCTAGGAGCCCCAGCTCTTCCAAGGCGTCGTCTTCAGCGCACGCGTCGAGCGGCACTTCGCTGGCGGTGGTAAACGCCGCGATGGCACCGGTGACGTCGGCGAGCTTCATGCGCCACAGGGGCGCCGCCAACTCCATGACGTCGCCATGGCTCTTGGCCTGCACGTGATCGGCCAGTGCGACCGTGGCACGAAGGTCCGTGCACATGTCAGGACGCTGAAGGGCCGGCATGATTCGGGCACGCCGGGTCCGCCGCGATCTCCGTCCGGCGCATCGTCGAGCTGCCCGCATCCCATACGAGCTGGGCGCCGATCGTCCGAGGTCGCTCGAAACCGCTGCAGTGCCGCACGGCCTCGAGTACCACGACCCCTGCCATGAGCGGATGGTAGCCAGGCGTGATCGGCTGCGGATGCCGGGGGCGCTGGGCGCTCGACAGCAGCTCGACGACCTGGTCGAGCTCCGGGAACGTACTGCGGGTCCGCACCTCGAGGCAGTGCCAGCACGCGTCCGCGCCGCCCGGGACCACCAAGGGGCCCACGCCGCCCGCGGCGACGAAGAGGTGTGGGATGCGCCGCTTGTGGCAGACCTCGGTGATCCAGTTGCGGATCTGCAGGAACGGCTCGTCGGCGGACACGATGAGAAGGTCGCAGTCGGGAACGAGAGCGTCCGCGCCCTCGATGCCATCCACGAAGCCCACGCGCGGGTTTATCACGAGATCGGGGTTCACCTCGATCAGATGGCGGGCAGCGGCCTCGACCTTGGGCTGGCCGACCGCGTCCTCGCGGTAGAGGATCTGGCGGTTCAGGTTCGACATCGCGACCGTGTCGCCGTCGATGAGTGTGAGCCGCCCCACTCCCGTCGGTGCCAGCGCGAGCGCGATCCACGTGCCGAGGCCGCCGAGGCCGATCTGGGCAATGTGCGCGGACGACACATTGTCCTGCATCGTGAATCGGCTGTTCTCATCCGTCTCCGTGCCGGCGAACATGTCAATTTGCCGGGCGTAACGCTCGCTATGCGATTGTGTATTCGCCGGGCGTTCCTCGAACAGCAGGTCACGCGCGTGGAGTTGTTCGAGAGCAGTGATTACTGTTGCCGGTTCATGTCCTTCCGAGGCGACGGCACCGACAATGGCGCTCGACTCGTACCCGACTCGAAGTTTTTCCACGAGCGACCACAACAATGGGTCCGCCGCGGCGCGAAGTGGCTGGCTCCCCGCGAAAAAGAGCACCTTTCCGCTGGGCAGGACAAGCGGCACCACTGTCGACCTGAAGCGGAGCCGGCTCCCCGATTCTGAGTGGTTGAGGACGGTGGACAGACTGCGCATGCTACTCCTTTCCGCTGGTCCCGTGGCCCGGCCGCCTGCCCCGTGGCGGGGGAACCGCCACGGGACAGGTGTCTTGCGTCCGTGAAGTGCTCACGCTGATTAGCGCGGCTCCTCCTCGTAGCTCAGCGCCAGATATGCGCCGGCCTCATTAGGATCGATCTCCTCGAAAACGAGGGGCGTAGCCTGCTCCTGGATCTCCATCGTTAACTCACCTCCTTTGCACTGAACCCGGCCGCGCCAGGTTCAGGAATTTGGCAATTCCAGAGTGAGATCCCCTGGACACCTGCAAAGTTAGTGAGTCCCGGTATGTTTGCGGTATACCGCAACGGCACCTTGGCTTCGTCAGCCTGACGTACATGAAGAGCCCTGGCGACCCAGGAGCCCGTCTATGTGACCTACCTGGCCCGCATCTTCCCGCCCGACCACCGAAACCGGGCGGTGCCGCCGAAGCGGCCCCGATCTCGCGCGGTTGGACACGGAGACCGGAACGGTGCTCGAGACGGTCCCCGTGCGCGGCCTCTCCACGACGGCCAACCACGTCTATCTGCGCGGCTGGATCAGCTCCACCGAGATCACCGGCTCCGCCAGGCGGCCGGAATCGGAATAGCGAAGCGACGGGTCACGCCGCAGTGTGTCGATCATTCGTGTGACGTCGATCCGGTCCGTGGTGCCGCCGGCGCCGTTCAGCGAGGCCCTTCGCTGAGACACGTCTTCTTCGGTGGACTTCAATCGATCAGGCACGGGGTCCACGCCCGCGAGGACCCGCCGCCGCACGTCCTGGGCAGTCGCGATCGAGATGCCTGCCACTTGAGCGATCTCCCTGAGCGTCGCGTCCGGGCGCTCCGCGATCACCTCGCCGGCGACCAGTCGTCCCTTCGCGGCGTTCAGCGCGGACTCTGCCATCCGCGCCCGTCCTGGTCTGGACTTCACCGGACCCTTCGGTCTGCGTGCGCAGGGACGCCACGGTTGCCGCCGCCAAGCCCGCCGACAAGGCGACCGCCCGGTCGGAGAGATGCGGTTGAGAGCAGATGATGCGTGCCGCGGCCGACTTCCGGTCGGCCAAACTCAGCGGTAGACCATGTGAGACGTTCGCCTGGACGCCCAACCGGAATGCCTCGTCGGAGGTCCCGTGAAAGAACTGCACCTCGATGTCAGTTCGACCGGCCAGCCGGGCGGCAGTGAGGCGGTGCATCCCGTCGATGACGCGCATGGTGGCGAAATGCACGAGTATGGGCGGTAACGGATCCTCCACCTCGGCAAGTGCACGAGCGTGGTCGAGATCGACTCCCTGGCGACGTGGCGAATCCGCCGCCGTCAACTCATCGAGCCTCACGCGTACGACATCGTCGGCGATGAATCCGCTCTCCCGGCCGGCTCTGAAGGGCTTCTCTCCACGAAGCTTCCTCCCGATAGATACAGCCACCGCAACTCGCCGTGATCACGGTGTTGCCTCGACACAGGCGTGCTATCGCCGGCAGCAGGACGGCTCGATGCCGATGCCGGATCGACCAGATCAGACCGTGTTCGAGTCCCGGGCCTTTCCCACCTTGAATGTGGAGTCGGAGTGACCGCACTGCGCGGCAGTCCCGACGCACGCGTACGGCGGGCCCGCGATGGGATACGCGCCGCGCACATCCAACACGGTGCTCCCTTGTGACCGCGTGGCTCATGCGCGGACCCTACGGTATAGACGTATCGGTCCGAGAACCGCAAAGCCGGTTTGTCCTCGCGGTTGACTCATCCACCTCTTCAGGATCCCCAACCGCGGTATGGCTCGGATATGCGTTGCCCTCGCGCCATCCTCCAGGTATTGGCCTCTCCCGCGGCACAACGGGTCAACGACCGCGTCGACCTTCCGCGCTGCCCCGGCGAGGCCGATCAGCTCGCCGATCGTGTCGCCGTCATCGACCACGGCCGCAAAGTCGCCGAGGGCACGCCCGACGAGCTGAAGACCGAGGTCGGCA
>NZ_JBSGFQ010000216.1:0-12017 GCF_053603495.1 Nonomuraea sp. NPDC004186
ACCGGGCGGCGCAGCCGGTAGGCGAGATAGATCAGCCCGTCCGCGGCCACCGCGCTGGGCGCGCCCGCCCAGTGCCCCTCCCCCGCGACCGGCGGCTCGACAGCGACCACGGCGCGATCGGGGTCGGGGAGCAGGGTGGCGTTCTCGTCGATCGACATGTCCGCGACACTAGGCGACGGCTCGGGGCTGGGCACGGACGATGACCTTCCTTTGAACGTTTCCTCTGTGGCCGCCCTCACGCCTCGGCGGCATCGGAGAACGCCGACCGGCGCCACCAGGGCCGCCGCGGCGCGGAGGGCTGCTCCTCCTGCTCGAGCTCGGCCTCGTCGTCCGGGAGGTCGTACCAGTGCATATCCCCCGGGAGGTCCGTGCGGACGGCCACGTCGCGGTCCTCGTTCATGCCCGTAATGTACGATCACACGTTGCGGATAGTCAACTTTCCCTACTCGCTTTACAGGAATCCATGCAGATCCTTGACGAAGGCGAGCGGGTCCTGCGCGGGGCGGTCGGCTTGGCGATCTGCTTGATCGGGCTGTTATCGGGGACCTGCCAGCCGAGCTGGTCGACCCGGTACGTCGCGAAGTCGTAGGTGTCCTTGCGCTCCTCGGTGACCGTGACGTTGTTGAAGACCACCTCGTCCTTGCCGGACTTGGCGGCGAGGAAGAGGTTCTCCCACGAGCTGATCCGCGGGGAGATCTCCAGGCCCAGCACGTCGGCCACGAGCTGGGCGAGGTCGGTCTCCACGCCGATCAGGGTGGTGTCGTCGTCGGCGCGGAACACCAGGGGCGCCGCGCCCTGGCCGCTGAAGCCCACCGCGAGCTTGCCGTCGGCGGCGATCTCCTTGGGCACCTGGGCCGCGATGGCGTCCACCTTGTCGGCCCGCACCCGGTTCTGGTCAGGGCTGAGGTTGATCTTCTTGCCCGCCACCACGGGAGCCGTGGCGGCCGACGGCGCGGTGACTGTGGGCTCGGCGCCGCAGGCCGCGGTCAGCAGGAGGAGCGCGGGCACGACGAGGGCCCGCGCGAGCGAAGCGCGCATGTCATGACGTCCTTCGGGATCAGAGAACCTTGCTGAGGAAGGTGCGGGTACGTTCGTGGGCCGGGGTGTCCAGGAGCTGTGCGGGCGGTCCGAGCTCGACGATGCGGCCGGCGTCCATGAAGGCCACGATGTCGGCCACCTCCCGGGCGAACCCGATCTCGTGAGTGACCACGATCATCGTGGTGCCGGCGCGGGCGAGGTCCTTGATGACGTCCAGCACCTCGCCCACCAGCTCGGGGTCCAGCGCCGAGGTCGGCTCGTCGAACAGCAGCAGCTTGGGCTCCAGAGCGAGCGCCCTGGCGATGGCGACCCGCTGCTGCTGCCCGCCCGACAGCGTGCGCGGGTAGGCGTCGGCCTTGTCCGCCAACCCCACCCGGGCCAGCAGCCGCTCGGCCAGCGGCGCCACCTCGGCCCGCGGCCGGCCCTGGGCCGACAGCGGCGCCTCCATGAGGTTCTGCCTGACGGTGAGGTGCGGGAACAGGTTGAACGACTGGAAGACGAACCCGATCTGGGTGCGCTGCCGCAGCACCTCGCGTTCCGGCAGCTCGTACAGGCGGTCGCCGGCCTGCCGGTAGCCGAGCAACTGGCCATCGACGCGGACCGAGCCGCGGTCCACCTTCTCCAGGTGGTTGATCGTCCGCAGGAGCGTGGACTTCCCCGACCCCGAGGGGCCCAGGATCACCAGCACCTGCCCCTGGCGGACGTCCAGGTCCACTCCGCGCAGCACGTGCAGGGCGCCGAAGCTCTTGTGCACGCCGCGTAACCTCACCATGGCGCTCATCCGCGCCCCCTGCCGTAGTGCCGCTCCACGTAGTACTGCACGATCGACAGGGCGGTGGTCAGGATGAGGTACCAGATGGCCGCGACCAGCAGCAGCGCCATGACCCTGCCGTTGCGGTTGTAGATCACCTGCACCTGGTAGAACAGCTCCGGCAGCGCCATGATGTAGACGACCGAGGTGCCCTTGACCAGGCCGATGATCTCGTTGCCCGCGGTGGGCACGATGGTCCGCATGGCCTGCGGCAGGATGATCCTGAAGAGCCGCCGCGCCGGCGGCAACCCCAGGGCGGCCGCTGCCTCCCGCTGCCCGTGGTCCACCGACAGCAGGCCGCCGCGGACGATCTCGGCGGCGTACGCGGCCTGGTGCAGCGCCAGCCCGAGCGCCGCCGCGGTCAGCGGCCCGATCAGGTCCATCGTGCCGAAGTCGACGAACGACGGCCCGAACGGCACGCCCACCGACAGCCTGGGGTAGAGCAGCGCGAGGTTGTACCAGAACAGCAGTTGCAGGATGAGCGGCACCGACCGGAACAGCCACACGTATGCCCAGGCCACCGACGACAGCAGCCGGTTGGGCGAGAGCCGCATGAGCGCCAGCAGCGTGCCCAGCACGAACCCGAGCACGATGCCCAGCGCGGTCAGCTCCAGCGTGAGCAGCACCGAGCGCACCACCGACGGCGCGAACAGGTACTGCCCGACGATGGGCCACTCCCACGCGGGGTTGGTGATCAGGGCGCTGGCGACCATGGCTAGCAGGACGAGTACGCCTGCCGCGGCCAGCCACCGCAGAGGGTGCCGGGCCGTGACCACCTCCAGGGGCCGCTCCGCGTCCTGGCGCGAGACTTCCTGCACCTCCGGCAGCGTCACGAGCCGCCTCCACTTCTGATCACGAAATCACTCCTCTGGAGAGGGGGGTCGATGGATGAGATCTCGTGATCAGCGACACTGCGCGCTGGCGACGTGGCCGTGGTCCACGTGCGGGCGCCGGGTCAGGTTCGCGGCCTGGCTCATGCCCACGAAGCTACGAGCCGGATCACCTAAAGTCAACATTTCCTACTGGATATACATAGTTATCCACCGCCCCACACTGCGGACGAGGCCGTGCTGGAAGCCCCCATCGTCGCGTCCACCCATCCCCCACCGGCGCGCTGAGGCCGGCGAGCCGCGACGCCACCCACGGATACGGTCGCAACAGCCAACCGGCTCGTCGAGATGCCCTGCGGCGTTGGCCGTTCGGACATCTTGACATTTCAGCCGTCTGATGTTTCTGCATAATACAAATGGACGTAAGTTACGCGCTTCGGACTCGAGTTATTTGATCTTATGATTTCCGTGTACTTTCGCTCTATCTTAGGTACGCGAACGTGACCCGCCAGGAGGGACGTCATGGACGTACGCGTATCGATCGAAGATGAAGAAGATTCACGCCACCTGGAGTCGTTGCGCCACTGGATCGGAGGCACGGCCGAACTGAAAGGCCGTGTCAATGACGTTACGGCCCCGCCGCCTCCCGGCACTTTGGGACCGTTTCTGGAAAGCATTGTCGTTGCTCTTGGTTCCGGTGCGGCGGGCACCGCATTCGCTTCTGCTCTGCTGTCCTGGGTACGGCAACAAAGCGGCGCGGTCAAGGTTCGAGTAGACCTGCCCGACGGGCATCAAATCCATGTCGACGCGACTCAGGTCAAAGCACTTTCACCCGCGGAATTGCGGGAGCAAGTGAAGTCGGTCCTGCGTGAACTCCGCGAAGCGGAGGAGAAACACGATCAGGGGCGGACGACGGATGAGTGACCTGTCGGGTGAGGGTGTACGTGTCCTGTTGATCGGCACCGCCGACCACAGCGACTCTCAGCTGCCGGCGGTGCCCGCCGTCGAACGGACCATCACCGCACTATGGGACCGCCTGGTGAACAGGTGTGGTGTGCCGGACGAGCATATTCGCCTGCTGCTGAACCCGCCCGATGCCTTGGCCATCGGATCCGCAGTGACCGAAGAGGCAAAAAAGGCCAAGACCATACTGCTGGTCTACTACATCGGCCACGGGCTCTGGAGCTCGGAAGGACAGCTCTATCTGGCAGCGTCTTCCACCAGCACGCTCACGCCTGGCCTCGCGGAACTCCAGGCCTACTCGACGTCGATGTTGCGGCAGGCCATCGCCGGCTCGCCGACCGCCTCGACCGTGGTCGTCCTGGACTGCTGCTTCTCCGGACGCACGGACCTGGGGTCCTGGGCACCGGAATCAGTTTTTCAGCCGTCCCCGACCCATGGGTTGTATCTCCTCGGTTCCGCCGAACAACTGGCGCTGGCACCGGAAGACCAGGAATACACCACATTCACCGGTGACCTGATCTCGCTGCTGGACAACGGCGATCCCCTCGCCGGCAATTTCCTGACCCTTGACGACGCCTACCATTTCATCCTCCGCAGAATGTGGGAGAGAAGCGGCCCGCTGCCTCACCGGCAGGAAGGAGGACGAAGCGGCCATATCATCCTGTCGTCAAATCGATCCGCGTCACCAGAGATCTCTCCCATGCAGAAGGAGGCCCAGTTACCGGGGCGCAGCCCTTATCTGAGCCTCCAGCCGTTCGGCGAGGAGGACGCGAAGATCTTCCACGGACGCGACGAGCTGACTTCCGCGATTCTCCAGAAGATCGCCGATCGGCTGAGCACTGCCGGGGTCATGCTGTTGGTCGGCGCGTCAGGCAGTGGAAAGAGTTCGCTGCTGCAGGCCGGCCTGCTCGCGAGAATGCGTCGTGGAGATCTCAACATATCCGGCACCAGCGGCTGGCCCTGCGTCAGCATGACCCCGGGATCGTCTCCCGTTCAAGCACTGGCCGCGCGACTGGCCCCTGATGACCCGGCAGCCTTCAATCGGGTGTTCTCCGACCCCGACCACTCCTGCCGCCTGGCCACAGACCTGCTCGCCGACCGCCCGGGCGTGCGCCTGATCCTCCTGGTCGACCAACTGGAAGAGATATTCACTCTGTGCGAGGACGAAGGGCTGCGTAGCAGGTTCATTCGCTGCCTGCACGCCATGACCCTTCCTGATCCCCGGACCGGTCGGCCTCCGGCAGTCGTCATCGGCGCACTCCGCGCGGATTTCTACAGCCAGGCGACCCGGCATCCGGAACTGTCCGCTGCCCTTCAGGACAGGCAATTCGTGATCGAGCCGATGAAGCCGCCAGAGCTACGTGCGGCCATCGAGCAACCTGCGACGATGCTGGGCCTGGAACTGGATGAAGGGCTGGCGGATCTGGTCCTGCACGAACTAGGCGCCTTTCGCCCACAAGGTCCTGAACCCGGATCTCTGCCGCTGCTCTCACACTCGCTCTGGGAGACGTGGAAACGCCGGGAGGGCAGACGGCTGACAGTGCGAGGCTACCGGGACGGCGGAGGCATAGAGCGGGCGATCGAGCGATCAGCTGATGAGACCTACCAGGCGCTCACCCCTTCGGCGCAGCTGGCCACGCAGAGCATCATGCTCAGGCTCATCAAAATCAGTGGCGATGTCTCGAACATCGACACCGAGCCGATCGTCACAGCGCGACCGGTGAACCAGGGCGACCTCCTACGAGGCCTGGATCCCGAGGCGGCGTTGCAGTCCGTGAAGGCGCTGGACGCGGCCCGATTGATCACTACCGATCGAGAGATCGTCCGTATCAGCCACGAGAGGCTGCTGCAGGCCTGGCCGCTCCTTCAGGACCTGGTGAAGGAGAATCGAGAATGGCTGATCCTGCGCGACGAGCTCGCCGCGGACGCGAAAGCGTGGATGGTCGAGCGTGATCCCTCTCTGCTCTACCGGGGCGGCCGGCTCGACGCGGTCAGGGAACGGGTGGCCAAGGCGATCGACCACCACCAGCTCGAATCGAACTCGGAGCAGTTCTTCGAGGCGTCCGTCGCCTACGAACGGCAACGCGGCAGAATCAGGCGCGGTGCGACAGCGGCGCTGGTCGTACTCACTCTCATCGCTTCGACGGGCGCGTTCGTGGCATGGTCGCAGAGCAGGGCGGCACAGCGCCAGGCACAGGTGGCGACCGCCCGAAGCATGGTCGCCGGTGCGGAGGCGGTCCGGGAGTCCGACCCACGCCTGGCGCTGCAACTGGGGGTCGCCGCGTACCGGCTGGACCCCAATCGAGCCACGAATGCAAGCCTGTTGCAGACTTTGACGACCTCGCGCTACGAAGGCACCATTCTCGACTTCAAGGGTCGTGTGGAATCTGTGGCGATGTCACCCAAGGGCGCCGTCATGGCCAGCGGTGACGACAATGCCACGCTCAAACTCTGGGATGTTTCCGAGCCACACCGTCCGCAATTGATCGGCCCGCCTCTCACCACGTTCAAGGACGTGGTATCCGCACTGGCCTGGCGGCCCGATGGCAAGATGCTGGTCGTCGGAGACCGGGATTCCGTGTCGTTCTGGGACATGTCAACCCGGGACAAGCCAAGGAAGCTGGGCCAGATCCCTGGGCTCGGCAGCAATGTGACCGACATCGTCTGGGCGGCCGACGGGCAGAAACTCGTGGTCGGCAATCCTGCCAATGCCGCACTCCTGCAGGTTCGGCCTGACGGGGATCTGAAGGTCGCCGCCAACTTCAGATCTCGAGCAGGGAGTCATGACAACCCGCCTCTGGCAATGTCGGCGGATGGCCGCCTGCTGGCGGTCGCGGACGGCAGCTCACAGAAAATGCAATTGTGGGACGTGGCCGACCCACAAGCCGCACATCGACTCGGGAAACCCATTCCGGCCCCGTCCTCACTTATCAGCGATCTAGCCTTCTCTCCCGATGGCGACCTCTTGGTGATGGCGACCGAGGACGTCGGCCTGACCATCTGGAATCTGACGGATCCAGCGTCACCGCGAAAGGTCAGCGACACGACGTCGGCCACCAACCAGACCGACAAGATCACATCCATGACCTTCACGCCGGACGGCACGCGCCTGATTTGCAGCAGCCAGGACGGCACGGTTCAAATATTGAAGTTTCCGGTCGGCGTCAAGCTTTCCGAGCAAAGATTCTTGGCCCCCGATCGAACCGACATTCCACTTACCGGCCACCGTGGGCCGGTTCTCGGAATATCGCTGTCCAAGGACAGATCGCTGCTGGCCACCGCCGGACAGGACGGTTCGGTGATGCTGTGGGACATGTCGGACGCCAGGATTCGCCCTCATCTCCTGGGTGTTCCCTTGCCCGGGCAGCAGAAATTGCCGGGAAGCGCTCTGGGACCGACCTCGGCGACGCTGTCCGCTGGAGGCGACATCCTGGCCGACGGCGCGGAGAACGGTCAGGCCATGCTGTGGGATGTCGGCGACCCGGGCAAGCCGGTGGCTTTGCCGACGATCAGGTTCTGGACGCCACCGGACAAGAACTCCGAAGGCGGTCCGTACGCTTCGGCCCTCTCGGCGGACGGACGCTTCCTTGCCACGCCGAGCGGCCCAGGCGACTTCGGTGTCAAGATTTGGAAAGCCTCCGGGCGGAGCGGCTTCGTACCACTGCCCACCGCGGTTTCCGGGCCCACGGGCACTGTCGTGTCCCTCGCCTGGAGCGCTGACGGGGCCATGCTTGCCAGCGCGGACGTGCGTGGCGCGGTGCGTCTCACCGACATGCGGCGGGTGGAGACTCCTGCCGAGTTGGTGACGATCCACCATGGAGGCGAACTCAGGGATGTCCTGCTGGCTTCGAGCAAGCGGATTCTGGTCAGTGTGGGCGTGGATGACAGTGCCAAGATCTGGGATATCTCCAATCCTCGTTCGCCGCGGCAGGTCGGGACCGTTCCCACCGGCCTCATCGGCTCCTTCCGTTCGTCGGTCGGCCTCTCGGCTGATGGGCGATTCTTTGTGGTCGGACACACCACCGCTTCGTTCAGTCTGTGGGATATCAGCACGCCGGAAGCGCCAAGGAAGATCGTCACCGGCCTGACCGGGAAGGTCGGACCCGTTTCCGCGGTGGCCTTTTCGAAGAACGCCGACCTGTTGGCCACGGGAAGTGTGGATGGCAGCATCATCCTGTGGGACATCTCCGATATCGGGCGTGTTCATCGGATAGGGCCGGCCATGGACACCAACGAGCTGCTGGTTGTTTCCCTGGTCTTCCTGCCCGGAGACGGGACTCTTGTCGCGCACACGAACTCCTCGTTCTCGTTGTGGGACGTCTCCATGGTCGGACGGGTGCGCGACAACGTTGCGCAGTTGGCGTGCGAGAGGTTGAACGGCGAAGGAATGACGCGCGCGCTCTGGTCTTCCTACGCTCCGGAACTGCCATATCCCAGCAGATGCTGAAGAGCGCGCTGTCATCTCGGGGACGGGGCAGTGCCGCCAGGGCCATGTTCCTCGACCTTGCCCCCGAGTTTCCTGCTCAGTTCCTGCATGAAGGACTTCGACTTGGCCGACAGCGCCCATCGATCGCCGACGAGGTAGAGGCCGCCGTACATTTCGGCGTAGTCAAGCCACTCACGCTGGCCTTCAACCGTGACGAAGTCAAGGAACACGTACGGAATCCCGTCGCTGGTGCATTCCCCTTGTCGGTAGTCCAGTGCCTTGAGGGTGATCTCGGCGGTGCAGCCGATGGCGGCCGCCAGTTGCTCCACGGTGTACGTGCGGGGTGCGTTCCCGCCGGAGGCGGCAGTGCTCCTGGCCGATTTCGGCCCATCGGCCGCCTCGGCCTGCACGCCGCATCCGGTGAGCGTGAGCGCCGAGGCGATGGCCAGCGACAGGACGATGCCGCCGTGATCTCGCCTCCTGATGGCGCCGGTCAGACGCACAACAGCCGCTGGCGCGGCGCCTTGAGCGCGCCGCGGGCAGGAGAAGCCAGCCATGATGTTGCCCTTTCTCGCACCTGATGTGGTCTTGCTCCTGGCGATGAGGACGGCGTGGCCGGTCGCCCGGCCACGCCTTGCCCAATTCAGGGTCAGCGGCAGCGTCTGCCGCTGTTGATGCAGTCGACGACCCGCCCCATCTGCTGCTCATTCATCAGGTTGATGAAGTCGCTGTGGTCGGTGACCGGCTTGTGCAGTTCCTCGGGAAAGGTGTCGACGGCGAAATTGGGGCCCTGCGGCACGTTGTAGACGAGCCGGTGTTCCAGGGCGGGAATGGGCTGGAAGCCCTGCGGGCAACTCCCGTCGGCCTGCGGGAAGGTGACATGGGTGCGGTGGTTGGCGCTGTCGACGTTCTGGCCGTCCCAGCAACTCTGGAAATCGAAGACCCGAACCAGCCTGCTACCTCGCGGGCAGAGCGGGTACTTGTCCGTCAATTGGCGGTTCTCGAAGCCGGTGCAGGTCCACCCGGCGTTGGCTTCGGCTCCACCGACCCGGGCGTTACCGGTGATGATGCGCAGGAACTGCGGAGCCGCCACCACCTTGCCGGTCGGGTTGCCCTTGAAGGTGATCTGCACCGAGACCGGGGTGAGGATTTTGCCGACGTTCAGGTCAAGCCCGCCGCCTCGCCGGTTGGCGTCGAATTCCTCCTGCCCCAGTGCCCTCAGCACGGGCCAGTAGTGCGTGGACTTGTCGCCGTTGCGGCAGGTGGTACTGGCCGCCAGCAGGCTCTCATTGGTGGACTGGTTGTTGGTGGACTCGTTTCCCACGTAGTCGTGCGTGTGCTGCGCGCCGTTGGACACGCCGGGGGCCACGATGACGTTGTCAGAGTTGAAGATGCGCTTCTCGTTGCGTCCGCAGTCCACGCTGAAGGTCCCATTGGAGCCGTCCTGCTGGGTGCGGGGCGTTCTCACATTCGGTTGTACAGAACGGATGTCAACGAAGTCCTCCGGAACGGGTCCCCTGGCCTGGCCTCCGCCGTTCCCATTGTTTCCGTTGTTTTCGCCGCCTCCGTTGTTCCCGTTGTTTCCGTTGTTTCCGGCGTTCCCGTTGCCCGGATTGCCGTTCCGAAGCTCACATGCCGCCAGGGTTCGGAGGCTGGCCGGCGCTTGGCCGCCGGCGCGCTGGAAGGCGATCTGGATCCGTTGAAGGGTCGCCGTCCGCTTGTCCCGCAACGGTCCGAGGATCGCATTCTGGACGAAGTTCGGGCCGCCCTGCCCCGCCGAGCTTGCCAGCCGCCGATTCGCCTCAGCGATCTGGCTCTCCAACTGCTGCAGATTCCGCTCAACCTCCGCCTGAGCGCGAGCGGGGACTTGGCCCAGCCTGTCCGCCACATCAGGACAGGAGATTTGACCAGCGGCACCACCATTGTTCTGGTCGCCGTTGTTCTGGTCGCCGTTGTTCTGGTCGCCGTTGTTCTGGTCGCCGTTGTTCTGGTCGCCGTTGTCCTGGTCGCCGTTGCCCTGGTCGCCGTTGCCCTGGCCACCGTCGCTCTGGTCACCGTTGTCCTGGCCACCATCGCTCTGATCGCCGTTGCCCTGATCGCCGTTGTTGTTTCCAGCCTCATCGTCCTGCACAGTGCAGCCGGACAAGCCCTGGAGGCCGGTCGGTGCTTGGGCGCCGGCGCGCTGGAAGGCGATCTGGATCCGTTGAAGGGCCGCCGTCCGCTTGTCACGCAACGGTCCGAGAATCGCATTCTGAACGAAATTCGGGCCGCCCTGCCCCGCCGAGCCTGCCAGCCGCCGATTCGCCTCAGCGATCTGACTCTCCAACTGCTGCAAATTCCGCTCAACCTCCGCCTGAGCGCGAGCGGGGACTTGGCCCAGCCTGTCCGCAACGGGAGGGCAGGAGATGGCCGGCGCGAAAGCCGTTCCGGATGCCCCGCTTGCCACCGCATTTGCAGCGCCGGCCGTGAGACCGCTGCTCATGACAGCCAGGGCCGTGAGCATACCCGCCGTCCTTCGGCGGACGCGGGAACCATGTCGATGTCTCATAAATCCCTCTCTCCGTCTGTGGATGCGGCCCGGCCTTGAGAGTCATCAGGCGGCATCCACAGAGGGGGTCGCGGCCGTCGTCAGAACGAGATACGCGCACCCGACGCTTCAAGTTCGACATCACGTAGAAGTTGGTCAGACGTGTATGGCCGCGCTTACGCGCCAGCCCGCATTGGGTGGCAGGGCGATCGGCTCGTGATCACGCCGCTGTCCGGGGCCGCCTGCGAAGTCGTTCGGACGCACTGATGATCGACGTCGAGGTGGGAACCGTTCGTGATCGCCGATCAAGCGGCGGGCGGTCTCCAGCAGCCGGGCTGCCGCTCATGTGCAGGGTCGCCTACGCCGGCACCGTCCGTACCGATGATCAGGAGAAGCGCCGCGCATCCGACCGCCGCTACCTGGGCGTGATGCTGCCGGGCGGACCTGCCGGCTTTCGCGAGCACGCGCATGCACTCGCCCCGGAGCGGGTCATGCGGAGGGTTCCAGATGCTCGCCGAGGAACTGCAGCGTCGACTCGTGCAGCCGGGTGCGGTGGGGAACGGTGCTCCATCCGTGGTCGGCTCCGGGGACGACTTCCAGTTCGGCGTTGCCGCCGTAGTGGTCGAGATAGCGGCGGGCGTAGGCGACAGGGGCGATGTCGTCCTTGTCACCATGGATGATGCGTACCGGCCCGGCATAACCGCAGGACCGGCCATAGACGTCGAGCCCGGCGATGTCCTCGACGAGGGCGGGGCTCATGCGGTGGCTGTCGGCGTCGAAATAGCCCTTCTCCCTGATCTCGGCGGCGATGTCGCGGCCTTTGAGGTAGCCCGAGCCCACTTCGAAGGGGGCGACGGCGGCCGGCGACCACAGGCACGCGGCCCGGATTCCGGGTTCCTCGGCGGCGACGATGCCCGCGACCACGCCGCCCATGCTCATCCCGACCAGGGCCACACGCTCGGGATCGGCGAAGTCGAACGTACGGACGGCCCGCACGACCGACCTGGTTTCGGCTATTTCGTTGGTGATGGTGACGTCGAAGAAATCTCCGTCGCTTTCCCCGTGCCCGGACAGGTCGAACCGGACCGACGCGATACCGACGCTCTCCAGCAGTCGCGCCATGAGGACGAAGGAACGGTTCTCCATACGGTTGTTGGAGAACCCGTGGACGAACACCACCGTGGGCCTGCGGGCGGTGGCCTGGCCCTCGGGTATGTGCACGCTGGAGCGCAGGGTCAGCCCTCGGTGCTGGAACTCGTGGTGGTGGATCATCAGGCGGCCTTTCCGGATACGCACTGCCCCCAGGTCATGTCATCCCTTGATGGCGCCGGCGGTCATGCCGGCGACGATCTTGCGGTTGAAGAAGATGAAGAGCAGCAGCGGTGGGATCGTGATCAGGACGATGTCCATGAACAGCAGGTT
>NZ_JBSGFQ010000217.1:0-11769 GCF_053603495.1 Nonomuraea sp. NPDC004186
AGGACCTTAGACAAGCCCCATCCTCCCAGCTCAGAAGCACTTTTCTTATGTAGTTGATCAATCTGCGCGAAATTCACCGCGAAAGCCCGAGGCTAGCCCGGAGGGGCGAAGGCAGCGAATCGCCTGGCCTTCGGTCGGCCTCCCGAAGGAGCAGGCGATGTGGTCGGATGCCCGTCCCACGCCTGCTCCCCCGGGGGTACGGCAGACGAACGCGTCTGCCGTACCGTGGGAAAGCTCAGACCTCGAGGATCACAGGGATGATCATGGGGCGGCGGCGGTAGGTGTCGCTTACCCAGCGTCCCACCGTGCGGCGGACCACCCGTCGGATCTCCTGCATGTCGACCACCCCGTCTGCGGCCTTCTCCGCGAGGGCTCGCTCGATCTGCGGGATGAACTCCTCGAACTGGGCAGGGTCGATGCCGGAACCACGCGCGTGGATCTCGGGGCCGGCGGTGAGCTTACCCGTGTTGGAGTCGACCACGACGACCACCGAGATGAACCCCTCGTCACCGAGAATCCTGCGGTCCTTCAGCGAGGTGTCGGTGATCTCGCCCACCGACGAGCCGTCGACGTAGACGTACCCGGCGTGAACCGCACCGACGATCTTCGCTCGGCCGTCGACCAGGTCCACCACGACGCCGTCCTCGGCGATCACGATGTGGTCGTCGGGCACGCCCGTGAGAGCGGCCAGCTTGGCGTGCGCACGCAAATGACGCCACTCACCGTGAACGGGCATGAAGTTCGACGGGCGGGTCAGGTTGAGCACGTACAGGAGCTCGCCGGCGGCCGCGTGGCCGGAGACGTGCACCTTGGCGTTGCCCTTGTGCACGACGCGAGCGCCCCACCTGGTCAGTCCGTTGATGACCTTGTTGACCGCGGTCTCGTTCCCCGGAACCAGCGACGAGGCCAGGAGTACGGTGTCACCCTCGGCGATGCGGATCGGATGATCGCGGTTGGCCATCCTGGACAGCGCGGCCATGGGCTCGCCTTGAGAGCCGGTGCAGATGAGCACCACGTCCTGCGGCGGCCACTCCTCGATGTCGCGCGAGTCGACGATCAGCTCCGGCGGCACCTTGAGATATCCCAGGTCGCGGGCCACGCCCATGTTGCGCACCATCGAACGTCCGACCAGGGCCACCTTGCGGCGGTGCTTGGCGGCGGCGTCCATCACCTGCTGAATGCGGTGCACGTGCGAGGCGAAGCTGGCCACGATGACCCGCTGTTCGGAGGTGCGGATCACCTCGTCGATGACCGGCCCGATCTCGCGCTCGCTGGTGACGAACCCTGGCACTTCGGCGTTGGTGGAGTCGGACATCAGCAGGTCGACGCCCTCGGTGCCGAGCCTGGCGAAACCGCCGAGGTCGGTGAGGCGGCCGTCGCTCGGCAACTGGTCCATGCGGAAGTCGCCGGTGTGCAGGACTATGCCCGCAGGCGTCCTGATGGCGACGGCCAGTGCGTCGGGGATCGAGTGGTTGACCGCGAGGAACTCGCAGTCGAACGGCCCGAAAACGTGCCGTTCGCCCTCGACGACCTCGAGCTTGGTCGGTTGGATCCTGTGCTCGGTGAGCTTGGCCTCGATCAGGGCAAGCGTGAGCCTCGATCCGATGAGCGGGATATCGCGCCGCTCGCGCAGCAGGTACGGCACCGCCCCGATGTGGTCTTCGTGAGCGTGCGTGAGCACCACGGCTTCGACGTCGTCGAGCCGGTCTCTGATGTATTCGAAGTCGGGCAGGATGAGGTCGACGCCCGGCTGATCGGGCTCGGGGAAGAGCACCCCGCAGTCGACGATCAGCAGACGGCCGTCATATTCGAAGACGGCCATGTTCCGGCCGATCTCCCCCAACCCGCCGAGCGCGACGATGCGCAAGCCGCCGTCAGGCAGCACCGGCGGGGGACCAAGCTCAGGATGCGGATGGCTCATGCCTGGCCCCCACGGTCAGTTCGTGTTCTCAAAACTCCCGGTTCCTCCCCGTTCCTATGCGTCTGTCAACTTCACCCCGCCGGCTACCAGGCAAGCACGCAGCTCGGCGATTTGCGTCTCTGTCGCGTCCACGAGCGGCAGTCGTACCGAACCCACCGGTACGCCGACCATGCTCAGTGCCGCCTTTGCCATGATCGCGCCACCGGCGCGCAGCATGATCCCGTCTACCACGGGGGTCACCTGGCTGTGTACGGCCAGGGCCTGGGAGACCTCACCGTTCTTGTGCAGGTGGATCATGCGCGCCAGCTCGGCGCCCACTACATGCCCGACGACGCTGACGAACCCGGCCGCCCCCAGGGAGAGCCAGGCCAGGTTGAGCAGGTCGTCGCCGGAGTAGAAGGCCAGCTCGGTCGCGCTCATCACCTGGCTGGCGGCGAACAGGTCACCCTTGGCGTCCTTGACGGCCACGATGCGTTCGTGCTGCGCCAGCCTCAGCAGAGTTTCGGTCTTGATCGGCACGCCACTGCGCCCCGGAATGTCGTACAACATCACCGGAAGGTCGGTCGCGTCGGCGACGGCGGTGAAGTGCTGGTACAGCCCCTCTTGAGGGGGCTTGTTGTAGTAAGGCGTCACCACCAGCAGACCGTGCGCGCCCGCACGTGCCGCCTGCTTCGCGAGCTCGACACTGTGGCGGGTGTCGTTGGTGCCCGCCCCTGCGACCACAGTCGCGCGATCGCCGACCGCCTCGAGGACGGCGCTGACGATGCGCTGCTTCTCCTCGTCCGACGTGGTGGGCGACTCACCGGTCGTCCCGTTGACGATCAAGCCGTCGTTGCGCTGCTCGTCCACCAGGTAAGCGGCAAGACGTCGCACAGCCACATAATCGACCTCGCCGTCAGGAGTGAACGGCGTGACCATGGCGGTCAGCATGCGGCCGAAGGGCGCGTCTGTGGTTCCAGTTGGCGATGCCATAGTGCGAACGCTACCTGGATTCAGAAATCCATTGGACGCCGCCACCCCGCTTTGCCTGCCTGGAGCCGCTTTTTGCCCCCTTTCGCGGGCATCTCAGAGGCTTCCCTGACGACGACAACCATCTCACCTGACATCGGAGCCCGTCCACTGGTCCACAGCGACGCACCCAGCAGGCCACGCTCCACACCACACCTGCCCACCACACCCGCCAGGCGGGGCACCATGCCTGGCCAGCACGCCCGTCTGGCGGCCAGGCGGAGCGCCGGACCTGACCGCAGTATCCAAAGCACCCGTCAGGCCGCAAAGAGCGCTACGTCTGACCGTCGCCGCCGAAATCAGTACGGCTTACCGGATCTTCCCACCGCAACCGAAACACCCATCGGGCCGCATAGCGTGCCGATCCCACCGCCATAGCCGACAGCAGCGCCGGCTACTCGATCTTGCCGCGGCAGCCGAAACACCCGTCGGATCGCATAGTGCGCCGCATCCGGTTTGCGTCCACGAGAGCGGTGTACGAGTTTGGCCTGGTCATGGGCGTGGCGTCGTAGAAGAGCGACGGCTACCCGACCTCCCCAGCGCGGCCAAGGCGCCCGTCAGGCCGTATAGCGTTCCGCACCCCGCCGCCGCAGCCGACAGCAGCACCGAGTACTCGACCTTCCCACCGCGGCCAGAGCACCTGTCAGGCCGCATAGCGTGCCGTATCCGACGGCCGAAGCCACACCAGGCCGCGGCGGGCATGTGAACGTTGGGTCCGCAGTACCCAGCTGGCTGAGCGGCCGCCGGCTTCGGTGATCCCGACGCGTATCCCCCCGTCCGCCCACGACCCTCCGTCCGGAGGGAAGCCGCAGGTGGAAGTTGCGAGCGACTTTCCTGCCCTGGCGGCCTCCCCTGAGGAGTGCGGCGGCCGTTACGCTCGCCCAGCTTCCAAAGGTGAGCCCGGCTGCGCTCGGTTGCCCCGGTCATGTTGCAAGGCTTCTACTAGGACAGTTCGATCTGGTATCTGATGAAACCTCGATTCTCAGCCACCTTGTCGTACAAGCGGCGTGCTGTCGCGTTGGACTCATGCGTGTTCCAGTACACGCGGGAGCAGCCGCGCTCCCGGGCCCAGGCGGTCACAGCCTCGATCAGCGCGCGAGCCACGCCTCTGCCTCGGGCTTCTGGAGCGGTGAACAGGTCCTGCAGGTAGCAGACATCGGTGTCAGGCGCCGAGGTGTTCGCGTGGGTGAAGAAGTGCGTGATGCCGACGAGCCTGCCGTCCAGCCTCGCGCCGAAGGCGTGCAGACGGGTGTCCGCCTGGAACTCCTGCCATGCGCGGTCGTACATCTTGTCCGGTTCGACACGCTGATAGAAGTCGATGTACGCGCGGAACAAGTCCTCCCAGACATCCCGGTCGGATGGAAGGAGCTTGCCTATGTCGATCATGAAGCTTCCTCATGCTTGGACATCTCCGAGGAGCACAGGCCTGCTGTGGCTTGGCGCGGCAGTGCGGGATATGTCCTGGAGAGTGATTGATGTCGGAGTCAGTGCCACCAACTTAGGGAAAAGTGGCCCAGTGAGGTACGGCCACTCGGCGGTGATACCAGAAGACCACTTGCGCCTGATGGTTGGTCGCCACGCGCACGGACGTGGATGGCAATGCGCGGTACAACAGTGCGCTCCATCGCACCGCAGCGAACAGCAGTGCATCCGTCGCGCGCCTCGAATGGCAGCGCACCCATCGCACGCGGCCGGTCGAAAAACTGCAGTCCACTGCACGGCTCGAACGGCAAGGCGCCTGTTGCACGCCTGCAAGGTGAAGGGTCAGTGCACGTCCCGAACGGCGACGCATCCACCGCCCTCAAAGACCACGCCGCTATCAGGCCTCTGTAAAGCATCGTGGCCGGCCAGGCCGCCTCAACCGAGGCAACGCGGCCATCCCGCCTCCAAAGCTCACGTTGACCGCAAGCCTCGCACGGCAGCGCGCCGACCAGGCTCCACCTCACGGGCAAGGCTGCCTTGAGAGGCATCGCGGCCACCGTGGACCTCGACAGCCCGCCCATCGCATGCCTCACAAGAGAGCCTTCCAGCCGACTCAGCCGCCGACCGGCCAGGCCGTTTCACGCACGCAACGCAGCCACCGCAGCTCCAAGGCCGCATCCACCGCCGGACTCAAACGACTGCGTACCCGAGCGACAGTGCAGGCCCCGCTCGTTTCGAAATCCCGCGCCCATCGCGGGCCTCACGAGGTAACGTGCGACCAGGAGCCTCACTGATCAGGACCGCTCAAGGGGCAGCGCACTCACCGGACTTCCGAGGTCTGTGCCCATCGCAGACGCCGGACGGTGCGGATGCGTCCAAGGGACCGGGCCAGCAGCCGCGTTCGGCCAGGTCAAACCACTGGTCAGGGCGCTGCTGCAGCCCCAAGTACGCGAATTGGAAGAGGTCGCCGATATGTGCTCGGGGGTACACACATCGACGACCTCTATCGGAGAATCGGCCCCTCTTACACCGGCGTTACAGGGTTTCTCCGATAATTTTCTGCCATCGCAAAGTTGGGGCTCCAACGACCATCGATGACGGTCGGTTACCTGCCGAATACGGCAACATGGGGCAACGCCTCACACGAACCCCCAGGGATGGACTAGTGGCCACCTCAGATCCGGTCTACCTGCGTGTCGTCGAAGACATTCGGCGGCAGATCACCGACGGCACCCTTCCCCCCGGCGCGCCGATCCCATCACGAGCGCAGCTGACCCGTAAATATCAGGTCGGAGAGACCGCCGCCCGGCACGCGCTACGCGTGCTCGCAGGTGAAGGCCTCATCATCGGCCGCGTGGGCTCGGGCCATTACGTCAGGGAACGCCCCGACCTCACCCCGCTCTACCGATGGCGCTTTCTCGATCACCCCGCCCCGTTCGCGGCCGATCTACAGTCACAGGGCAGACGCGTGACATGGGACTGGCACAGCGAACCAACCGAAGCGGGGCCCGACATCGCCAAACGCCTGCGCCTCAGCGAGTCGACCACGCTGACCAGAACTCACTACATCTTTCGCGGCGAGGGCAGACCGCTGCAGCTCGCCACGTCGTACGAGCCGCTGGAGTTCACCCCCCACTCCGAGGAGGAGCGGCGGAGCCTGGTCGCCAGGATGTACGCGCACGGCATAAAGATCACTGAAGTCGTCGAGAGCGTGCACACCCGGGTTCCGCGCCCCGCGGAGAGTGACGCGCTCGATCTGGCGGCTGGCGTCCACGTGCTGCACATCGAGCGCACCCACTGGGCAGGTGACCGTCCCGTCGAGACGAGCGACATCGTCGTTCCAGGCGACCGGTTCAGAGTCACGTACAGCATGCCCGTCTGAGCTCTCGGACGCGGGCGTCTCCGGGCGAAGCCCCTTCTCGCCCGGAGCCCCTCAGCCCGGGCATTGCGGATATCACCTCGTTTCGGACGGACAGACCGGTTCCGATGGTGCGGTGAGCCTCCTCAAGGCTCGCCGGCGGGTCAATCCGGTCCACAATCGGGCGTATTTGCCCTGATCTACGAATTCTGCGAGCACGGTGGGAGCGGGCGCACACGCCGGCTCCGTCGGCAGCTCGAACCTCATCCCGTCCGTAGGCCTGGTCACGCTCCGGCCTCCGCGAGGGAGCAAGTGACGACGGTACGCACCCAGCGAACCGCCGTAGGCGTTGAGAATCGCATCGAAGTCCTCGTCCGGGCCTGGCGCGAGCCGCATCGTCACTCAGGTAGGCGGCGCCGAGATCGCGGCGGCACTGCGCGTTTACGGCGCCGGCAGTAACCTTGGCGCCCGTGGCCTGGCTGAGTTGGAGCCAGAGGCCGCCCACACCGTCGCCGACGAGCAGCGAACCGCAGGCGTACGGCGTCTGCGATGCGCCCACGGCTACGAGAGGGCTGGGCGGCGCCGACCAGGATGAGACCGATCCATGGCGGAGCCTCGCTGGGGCGACAGTGACGTAGTCGGGGCGGCGGTGCCTGCTGCTACGGGACGCGCTGGTCGATCTCATCGAGGAACGCGGGTTCGAACGCCCTACCGTGGGCGAGATCACCGAGCGAGCAATGGCGAGCCGTGCCGCTTTTTATCGGAATTATCGCGGTAAATACCACCTCGTGGAGCAAATCTTCGACGAGGCCATTGCGGCGCTGCTGGGCAGTATGGGCGATGACGGCGCGCGGCCCTCGATCGAGCACTGGGCCGCGTTCTTTGAATATGTCGCCGAATATCCGCCTTTGTGCGGCGCATTGTTCGGCAAAAAGGCGGCCCGTGGTTCGCGGCGAAGAAGCGGTCCCCGCTCTCGAACATGGTCGCCCAGCACCTGGTCCCGCTCCCCACGTCGAGCGGCCTGGTCGCGACGCTGGCCGGCGGGATGTTCGTACAGGCGATCACGTGGTGGCCGGAGAACGGGCGGCCGATGTCACCGTACAAGATCGCTATGCAGACGGGGCGGGTCGCCTCCGCCTTGATCACGGAGGCCGACCGCGCGGCGGGCTGACACATCTCCCCCATCTGGCGACGAACGCTGGATTCCCGGCAAAAGCGCAGGTCAGAGATTGTCGGTGCGCGCTGATACAACGGACGCGGAGGTTGCCGATGCGAGTCAAAGACCTGTCCAAGAGCGACCGGCCACGCGAACGGCTCATGTCCAGCGGCGCCGCCGCGCTGGCGGACCGCGAGCTGCTGGCCGTGCTGCTCGGCTCGGGATTTCGCGGGTCGAGTGCCCTGGATCTCGCCAGCCAGGTGATCAAGCACTGCGGAGATCTCGATGGCCTCCGCCGTTCGGACCCGCATCGGTTACTCGCCGTGCCCGGAGTGGGCCCCGCCAAGGCCGCGCGAGTCGCCGCGGCCTTCCATCTCGTACGCCGTGCGGACGCGTGGCCGGAGCGCGAACGGATCACCAGCACATCCGACCTCGCCAACCACTGCGCCCCGCTGCTCCGGGGCCGCAAGCAGGAGCGGCTTGTCCTGGTGGTGTGCGACACCCGTGGCAGGGTGCTGAAGCATTCGATCCTGACCGAAGGCGCGTCCGACCACACGGCGGTGCCGATCCGGGAGGTGATCACGGAGGTGCTCACCGCGAGCGGGGCCATGTTCGGCCTCGCCCACAACCACCCGGCCGGCTCCCTCGAACCGAGCCAATCCGACCTCGAGGCCACCGCCCAACTCATCCGAGCCGCCGAGACGGTAGGGCTACGGCTCCTCGACCACCTGATCATCACGGATGCCGCCTGGCGGCGAATCCCTACATAAATCAATTCCTCTAGGGACCATGAACCCACCGAACACCAAAGGGAATCATCCTGTGTATAGCGCCGAACTGCAGTTTTCCAAGGGACGGCCATGAGAATCTAATACCGCGGGTAGGCCGTTACGGACGTCAGCCGGCCATTACTCGCAGCGGCATGGTCCCTTGCCTCCGGAGGGCTCGGGACCATGCCCGACACTCGCACCGATCCCAGGCGAAGCCCGGCGCTCTTCGGCGGGCGTTCGGGCAGGCGCGTCGCCTGGGATCGCAAGGTGCGCCCCCGATGGCACCTGCGTTGTGCCATCACCTAGGGTGTCCGGTTCGCGCGCTCGGCGGCCTAAGCGCGAACCGGACACCTGTCCATCCTCGCCAGAACCGCGGCAAGCGGTGAGAGCCCTATCCGCTGAGTGTGGCGTGACGGGCAAGGCCATCCCGTACGGCATTTACGACCCGACCTCCGGCAGCGGCCAGGTCGACGTCGGCGCTGACCACGACACCGCCGCGTCCACCATGGAGTCCATCCGCCACACCGCCGACGTCCCAGATGCCTGGCTGTGCGCTCACCCGACGTGCAGGTCGTGCGCCGGGACAGCTCGGGCGCCTACGCCGAAGCGATCCGCCGCGCACTGCCTGATGCCATCCAGGTCGCTGATCGGTGGCACCTGCGGCACAACTTCGGCGAGGCGGTTCTGAAAGAAGTCACCGTCCAAAGCGCCTGCTCGGCCAGGACCGGACCGCCCCTGCAGAACGGGTAAGCACCTCTCTACCGCTACATTCACCCAAGGTCTACCGCAACATTCGCCCAAGGCCGCAGCGTCGAAGTCGACCGCCTGCCCATCTCCCCGCGCCGCTTTGCCCGGCTGCTGCTCACCCGGCCCGGCACCCTCAGCGAAGAGCACCGGAGCCTGCTGGACGGCCCCACCGTCGCCTGCCCGGAGATGATCGACCTGGCGGGACTCATCCGCAGTTTCGCCGACCTGCTCCGGCCACGCGAAGCAATGCTGACCGTCTCGATGCGTGGATCCCCGCAGCCGACGCCACCTATCTGCCTCACCTGCACTCCTTCATCCGCGGCCTTGCCCAGGACCACGATGCCGTCATCTTGCCCTTTCACAACGGTGCGCCCGAGAGCGTGAACACCAAGACCAAGAGCATCATGTGACAGATGCACGGCCGTGGCGGGTTCGACCTTCTGCGCCACCGCGTTCTGCTGCAATGGATCACCCAGCGCCACCACCGATCACGGGACAGAACCGTTGTTCTTACCGTCCCGTGCCGTCGAGCAGGCTGGTCCAGATGGCCAGCACGCTTGCCTGGGTGTTCCAGAGACTTTCCTCGATCACCACCTTTTGACGAAAGCGACGAGTTCTGCGGATGAAGTACTGGCCGCCGCTCTGGCACAGCTCGTAGAACGTCGGCTTACAAGCGCACGTGTAATCCCGGACTCTCACACGTACGGCGCGCGGCGACGAGGGATACCACTTGATGACGGCGTGATCGGGCTGTGGGTCCGGCACGTGGACCGCAATCTGGCAGCAGGGCCAGTCGAGGGGCTTGGGCACGGTTGAACAGTACGTCTGGTCGTCTCCTCTTGTCTAGCAAGTAGGGATGCTCTGTCTATATAGACAGCACAATATGGGAGGTCTTGCACCTGTTGGTCTAAGTTGCAGGCGTGCTCGACTATGACGGGGACACCCACATCTACCTCCAGATCGCCGAGATCCTTCGGCGACGAGTCTCCGGGCTCGCGTCCGGACACCCGGTGCCGAGCGAGGCGGACATCCAGCAGGAGTTCGGCGTCGCCAGGACCACTGCCAGGCGGGCGGTGCACGTACTTCGCGAGGAAGGGCTCATCTACACCGTTCAGGGCGAAGGGACCTTTGTCGGCGGACCAGACGAAGCGCCTCGTAAGCAGCGGAAAGTCCCTCTATACCAACAGATCGCGACGGACATCGCCGAGCAGATCAAGGAGGGACATTTCTTGCCTCGGCGCTCCATACCGGGTGAGTCGGCGTTGGTGGAGCAGTACGACGTGGCTCGGGAGACTGTGCGGCGCGCGATGGCGCTCCTGCGGGAGCAAGGGTGGATCTACACCGTTGCGCAGCGCGGCAGTTACGTGTCGCCGAAGGAGTCGTGGCCCCAGGGCTGACTGTGCTCGCCTGCTTGTATCCAGACGTCTACGCTGTGAGCATGCTCGACCGCGACGGGCCGGTCCCGATCTACGTACAGATTGCCGACGCGATCCAGGAGCAGATCGTCGGCGGGCGGTTGCGAGCCGGCGAGGCCGTGCCGAGTGAGGCGGCGTTGGAGGCGGGGTTCGGTGTCGCGCGATCGACCGCACGCAACGTGGTTCGGGAGCTGCGCGAGCGTCGTCTTGTCCACACCGTGCAAGGCGAAGGCACCTTTGTTGGGCCTATCGGCATTCCTCGGATAAGGGCGAAGAGGGCCCTCTATCTGGATATCGCTCATGATATCGCTGCGAAAATCAGGCGCGGTAAGCTCCGGCCGAACTGTTCGATAGCGAGTGATGCGACCTTGATGCTGCGGCATGGGGTTGCCAGGGTCACGGTCCGGAAGGCCATTGCGCATCTCAGGGAGCAGGGTTGGGTGTTCACTGTTCCTTATAGAGGGACTTATGTGAATGAGCCCGGAAAGTGGCCCTCGCACGAGAGCGTCCGATAGCCCCACTGCGCCTTGTTCCCCCACAGGGCCTTGTGCCCTACTGCGCCTTGCGCCTCGCTGCGTCCTTGGGTAAGTGCGGCGCCTCACTAGTGAGCCGGTTTTGAGATTCGGTCGCAGTAGCGGCAGATGCGGTCGAGGATCTGGTCGGCGGTCTTGGTCCACCTGAACGGCTTGGCATCCTCGTTCCAGACCTTGATCCACTCCTCCAACGCGGCCTTGAGCGCGTCCAGGGAGCAGAAGTTGCCCCGCTCCAGACAGCGGCGTTCCAGTTCGGCGAACCAACGCTCGACCTGGTTGATCCAGGAGGAGTAGGTCGGGGTGAAGTGCAGCACGAAGCGCGGGTGGGCCAGCAGCCAGGCGTGCACCACCGGCGCCTTGTGGGTGGACAGGTTGTCGCAGATGAGATGGACCGCCAGGCCCGGTTCGACCTGGCGGTCGATCTCGTCCAGGAAGTCACGGAAGTCGACGGCACGGTGACGGGCCGACAGCTTGCCGATCACTTTGCCGGTGGCGGTGTTGAGCGCGGCGAACAGATCGACGGTGCCGTGCCGGACGTAGTCGAAGCTGCGCTGCTCAGGCACGCCGGGCAGCATGGGCAGTACCGGAGCGCTCCGCTGCAACGCTTGGATCTGCGGTTTCTCGTCGACGGCGAACACCGCGGCATGGGCCGGCGGGGCCAGATACAGCCCAACCACATCACGGATCTTGTCGATCAGCAGCGGATCGGTGGAAATCTTGAAGTCTTCGGTGCGCCAGGGCTGCAGCCCGAACGCCCGCCAGATGTTGGCCACGCTGGTCGGCGAGATGCCCACCCGGCGGGCTAGGAGCTGTTTGGGGTTCGGATCTTGGTGAGGGTCGGTGGTGGGCTGGCCGTGGCTGGTAGAACTCGGATGTGGCGCGCTTCGATGTGACCGATGCCGAGTGGGCTTTGATCGAGCCGCATCTGCCGGTGGCGGC
>NZ_JBSGFQ010000218.1:0-11595 GCF_053603495.1 Nonomuraea sp. NPDC004186
GACCGTGGAGAGTGACAGCCCCGTGGAGGCGGCGGACATCGTGGCCGCGGTCGAGGAAGCGGGCTACGAGGTGGCGAGCCGGTCATGAACGCGGCGCCCAGGCTGGGTGCGCTCGACCCCGCCGAAGCCCCGGAGAAGTCCCGGGAGTTGCTGAACGACATCATCGGCCGCACAGGCTCGGCCGGTGAGATGATCTCCACCATGGCGCACTCGCCGGCGATGCTCCAGGGCTACCTTGACCTGTCTCGGGCCATGAAGCGCAGCAAGCTGCCCCGCGCCCTCAGCGAGAAGATCTCGCTCGCCCTGCAGGAGTGGATCGGCTGCGGGCTCTGCCTCGACGCGCACGCGGCGGGCGCCCGGGCGGCGGGGCTGAGCGAGACGGACATCGCCCTCGCCCGCCAGGGCACCTCCACCGATGCCCGGGAGGCGGCGCTCATCGCGGTGGCCACCCGCGTGCTGGCCGAGCCGTCGTCGCTGACGGACGAGGACGTGGCCGAGCTGAGGGCTCATGGCTGGAGCGAGCGGATCATCGCGGAGATCCCCGGCCTGGTCGCCCTCAACCTGCTCACCGGCTCCTTCAACCTGCTGGCCGGCCTGAAGCCGGCCGAGAAGGCTACGTGAGCGGGCAGAAGCGGGTCTCGAAGAGCGTGGCGAACGTCGTCAGGAAGTCGTTCCAGTCGCCGTTCAGGTTGGCGACCAGCGTGTGGGTGCCCTCGCGGTCGCCCATCGCGTACGTCACCGAGCCCTGGATGAAGCCGCCCCCGCCCCAGAGCGTGACCCCGCACGGGAGCTTCTGGGAGTAGACGCCGAGGCCGTACCTGGTGTTCGGGACCCAGTCCGCGCCCTCCGTCGAGACGGTGGTGAACATCTCCTTCTGCTGCGCGGGCGCGAGCAGGCGGCCGCGCAGCAGGGCCCGCAGGAACCGGTGCAGGTCGGAGGTGGTCGAGACCATCCCGCCGGCGGCCCCGGCCCAGCTCAGGTCCGCGTGGGTCACGTCGTGGACCTCCGTGGGCCCGCCCGCCTCGTCGAACTTCGAGTAGTGGCGGGCGTGCGGGTCGCGGATCGTGTTGTCGGCGCCGGGCAGGTACGTGCCCGTCAGGTGCAGCGGGCGGGCGATGCGGCGGTCGATCTCGTCGGCGATGGTCGAACCCGTCGCCCGCTCGACGATCAGCCCCGCGAGGTTGTAGTTGACCTTGGAGTAGATGAAGCGCTTGCCGGGCTCCTCGGGGCGCGGGGTCTCCTGGCCGGGGACGGCGTCGGGGAGCCCGCTGGTGTGGTTGAGCAGCTGCCTGATCGTGATCTTGGTGCCGTCCCCGCCGAGGTGCTCCTCCACCACGCCGGGCAGCCATTTCGCCACCGTGTCGTCCAGGCTCAGCTTGCCGTCGGCCGCCACCTGCAGGACCACCGTGCCCACGAACGCCTTGGTGAAGCTGCCGATGCGGAAGTGCTCGCCGGGCCGGCGGTGGCGTCCGGTCTCCAGGTCGGCCACCCCCGCCGTCCCGAACCACGGTGCCGCGTCGCCGTCCCTGAGCTCGGCGACGATGCCGGGGCCGCCGCCGTCGGCCACGGCCTGGTCGAGCGCGCGCTGGAGCTTGGCGTGGCCCCGGTCGGCCGCGGCGGCGGGGATCGTCATCGTGGTGGCCGTCGCGGTCAGGGCGGCGACGAGCAGGCCGGTACGGAGCATGGACATGGAGCCTCCATGGAGGTCGGAGAGGGCGTGGTCATCCACCGGGCAGAGGCGCCGGCGGCGACAAGCAACGCTAGTTGACTAATCCGGCCTTAGTCAACATGAGTTGCTTGAAAGCCCTCTCCGATTCCCGGGCTCACGAAGGGCCGCTGACGTAGCGGAGGGTCAGCTCGTCGAGGTTGAGCCAGTTCGCGCTGCCCTTGGACGCGTTGAAGATGACGGAGACGGTGTTGGCCCCCTCCTGGAGCGCGACGTTCGGCACGGTCACCGTGTTCCACGTGCTCCACGAGCCCGTGGAGGGGAAGCGGAGGGCGTCCACGGCTCCGGCGCCGTTGACGAAGACGTGGCGGACGGCGTCGCCCGCGGCGGCCGCGTAGCGGAAGGTGAGCTCGTACGTGCCGGCCCGGCTGACGTCGGGCCGCAGGTCCACCCACTGGCCGTCGGCGTTCCAGCCGGCCACGTAACCGGTGCCGGTGAAGCCCGGGTTGGTGGACTCGGTGCCGACCCCGTGCAGGGTGCCCGACTCGGCCTGGAGCTGGGCGGAGACGTCGAGGCGGTCGAGGTTGAGGTAGTTGCCCGAACCCAGCTCGACCCGGATGGCGTTGTGACCCCGGGCCAGCGTGACGCCGTTGAGCACGGCGGTGTTCCAGGTGCCCCAGCCGCCGGTGGACGGGAACGACTGGTCGGACTGGACGCCGTTGACGATGATCCGGCGGGAGGCGTCCCCGGCGCCGGCGGCGTACCGGAAGCGCAGCTCGTGCGCCCCGGCGGACGGCACGTTGACGTGGAAGGTCAGGGTCTGGCTGGCTGTGTTCCAGCCGGCGAGGTAGCCCCGGCCGCTGAAGCCGGGCTGGGTGCTCTCGGCGCCGATGCCCGACGACAGCGCGTTCTCGGCCTCGTACCGGCCGTTCTCCGGCTGGAGCCCGGTGTTGCCGTCGTGCTGGACGAGCTGCAGCGCGCTGACGGCGGCGGCCGCGGTGAGGCTCTGGAGGTACGTGGCGGGGGCGGGCGCGGACCAGTCGGGGCCGGCGAGGCCGTCGCCGGTGCGGCGGTGGCGCCAGGCCTGGGTGGCGTTGCGCTGGAGGAAGGGCAGGTACTGGGTCTGGCCGTGCTCGGTGACGAGGGTGTTGAGCGAGCGGAACAGCAGCGACTTGAAGCCCCCGGCGTCGTCGGAGCCCTCGTGCATCATGGTGCCGCCGTTGGTGAGGTAGGTCGTGGCCCAGTCCGCCGCCGCGCGGGCGTCGGTCAGGTAGGAGGCGGTGCCGGTCGCGGCGTGGAGCGCGGCGGCGGCACTGATGTAGGTGCCGAAGTTGTAGCTGAAGTCCCATTTCACGAGGGTGCCCGAGCCCTCGATGTGGTCGTAGACGTGCCCGGACTGCTGAAGATCGGCCTTGATCCAGGCGAACAGGCTCTGCGCCCGCGTCAGGTAGGCGGCGTCGCCGGTCGCGGCGTACAGCTTGGTGGCGGTGATCACGGCCGGGGCGTTGGTGGCCACGTTCTTCTGGGTGTGCACGCTCCTGCGCCACCAGATGCCGCCGCCGAACGTGGTGTCCTGCTCGGCCCAGATCTGGTCGAACAGGGCACGCGACCGGTTCAGGTACGTCGCGTCACGCGTGATCTCGTACGCCCGCGCGCACGCCAGGGCCCACCAGCCCAGGTCGTCGTTGAAGTCGTTGGCGAAAGTGGGGTAGTAGGCGACGAAACCGGCGTACACGTCGTCGATCAGCTGCCGGTAGGCGGCGCCGCCGGTGCGCTGGTAGGCGTCCATCACCAGCTCCCACAGCTGGGCCTCCCACCAGAAGTCGGTGTACAGGCCGCCTTCCGGGCCGTGTGCGTGCTCGGCGTGGATCTGGTGGTCGCTGTTGGTGTAGAAGTACTTCTTCGCCGGATCCCAGAAGGCGGAGACGAAGGCCGACATCGCCGCGTCGGCGTCGGCGGGCACGGTGGCGTGCGCGGGAGCGGGGGCGAGGGTGAGGGCCGCTGTCAGCACGAGGCCGGCGGCCGCCGCGCGCGCTCTCATTGGTTGTTCTCCGTCAGCACCCGGTCACCCTGCTCCTGGGCCTTGGCCAGGGCCTGCTGGGCGGTGGTCTTGCCCTCCATGAGGAGCTGGAGGTTGGGGATGAGGGACTCCTCCTCCATCGGCGCGTAGCCCGCGCAGGCGGGGCGGATCTTGGCGTACTGCAGCGTGTCCAGGATCGGCTTCCAGAACGGGTCGCCGGAGAAGAAGGGATCCTGCGCCGCCTGCACGTTGCCGGGGATGTTCAGGCTCGTCCTGGCCCACAGCAGCGCGTTGTCCTTCTCGGCCGTCCACCACTTGACGAACTCCCAGGCCGCGTCCTTGTGCTTGGCCGCCTGCGGGATCACCAGGCCGAAGCCGCCCATGAGGCTGGCGCTGCCGCCCTGCGGCCCGGCCGGCGGCGGCACGATGCCGAAGTCGAGGTCCTTGCCGTACTTCTGGTACGTGGTGATGTTCCAGGGACCCGTCAGGATCATGGAGACCTTGCCGGTCGCGAACGCGTCGGTGCCCTCGCCGAGCCCCTTCTCGAAGCCGCTCTGGTAGACGCCCGCCTTGATCAGGCGGCTCCACAGGTCGAGGACCTGCAGGCCCTGCGGGCCGTTGAAGGTCGTGCGCGAGCAGTCGTCGCTGACCATCTGGCCGCCGGCCTGGCGCAGGTACATGCTGAACAGGCCGGTGTCGTCCATCGACAGGCCGGCGCGCACGAGCTTGCCGCCCTCGCGCCTGGTCAGCTTGACCGCCGCCTGCTCCAGTTCGGCCCAGGTGCGCGGCGGCTCGACCCCGGCCTCCTTCAGGTGGGCCTTGTTGTAGAACAGGGCTCGCGCGTCGACCGTGAGCGGCAGCCCGTACAGCTTGCCGCCGTGGGTGAGCTCGCGCAGCGCCTCGCCGTAGAAACGCTCCCGCTCGATGCCGTCCTTCTTCAGCAGGTCGTCGATCGGGGTGAGGACGCCCTTCGGCGCGTAGCTCGCCGTCCGCCAGCGGTCCCAGAACATGACGTCGGGGGCCTGCCCGGAGGTCGAGGCGGTGAGGAACTTGGTGAGCATGTCCTCCTGGACGACGTACTCGACCTGGATCTTGGGGTGCGTCTTGTTGAAGGCGGCGGTCATGGTCTTGAACTGCTGTTCGCCCTCGCCCGACCAGTCGCCCCAGAACTTCAGCCGCACCACCCCTCCCGCGGAGGAGGAGGGGGCGTCGGACGAGGCGCAACCGGTCGTGATCGTCAAGAGTACGGCGAGGGCGGTGGCGGCCAGCCGCTTGACCAGGGTCGAGTGCATCGGCGGCGCGCTCCTTTCTGGGAGGGGGGTGTCACTGGAGGCCGGAGCCGGTGAAGGCCAGGCCGCGAGTCAGGTAGCGCTGCCCGATGGCGAACAGCAGCAGAGTGGGCAGCATGGCGACGATCGATCCGGCCATGAGCGGCCCGTAGTCGGTCTGCCGGTTGAAGGAGAAGGCGGCCAGGCTCATCTGGATCGTGCTCATGTCCGGGTCGTTGAGCACGATCAGCGGCCACAGGAAGCCGTTCCACCCCGCCACGAAGGTGAAGACCGCCAGGGTGGCCAGGGCGGGACGGCACAGCGGCAGATAGATCCGCCAGAAGATGCGGAACTCGGAGCAGCCGTCGACGCGGGCGGCCTCGCCCAGCTCCCTGGGCAGCGCGAGGAAGAACTGCCGCATCATGAACACCGCGAAGGCCCCGACGGCCCCCGGCAGGATGACCGCCCAGTACGTGTTGAGCAGGCCGAAGCCGCCCTGGCCGGCGAGATCGTTGCCCCCGGCCAGCGGGAAGTTCTTGACGATGAGGAACGACGGCACCAGGGTCACCACGGACGGCACCATCATCGACGCGAGCAGCAGCCGGAACAGCACCCGGCTGCCGCGGAACGGCAGCCGCGCGAACGCGTAGCCGGCCAGCGACCCGAGCAGCAGGTTGGTGGCGACGCCGGCCACGGCGAGCAGCAGCGAGTTGGCGAAGTGCCGGGCGAAGGGGACGGTGGTGAACGCCGCCCCGTAGTGCTCGAAGGTGATCGTGCCGGGCAGCCACGTGATGGGCAGGGAGATGATCTCGTCGTCCGGCTTGAGCGACGTGCTCAGCGACCACAGGAACGGCAGCAGCATGAACAGCCCGACGACGGTGAGCACGGCGTAGAACAGGGTGATTCTGATCGTCCGGATCATGTCTCGTCGCTCCGGTTGAGCCGCATGTTGAGCACGGTGACCGCCACGATGACGAGGAAGAGCGTGAACGCCTGCGCCGAGGCGTAGCCCATGTGCAGCCGGTTGAAGCCGGTCTCGTAGATCTGGTAGACGGGCGTCAGCGTCGAGTTGCCCGGACCGCCCTTGGTCATCACGTACGCCTGGTCGAAGAGCTGGAACGCGCCGATCAGCGACAGCGTCGTGACGAACATCGTCGTGGTGCGCAGCTGCGGCCACGTGATGTGGGCGAACGCCGCCCAGCGGCCCGCCCCGTCCAGGGCGGCGGCCTCGTACAGGTGGCCGGGGATGTTCTGCAGCCCGGCGAGGTAGATCAGCATGTTGGAGCCGACCCCCTGCCACAGGGTGACCAGCACGATGGAGAGCATGGCGGTGCTGCTGTCGCCCACCCACGCCGGGCCGGGGATGCCCAGGAAGCCGAGGATCTCGTTGACCGGCCCGTAGTGGCTGTTGAGCATCCAGGTCCACACGGTCGCGGCGGCCACGGGGGAGGTGACCACGGGGATGTAGAAGACGGTGCGGAAGACGCCCATCGCCGGGAGCCTGCTGTTGAGCGCCACCGCGAGCAGCAGCGAGACGGCGATCATCGCGGGCACGAACATCGCGCAGTACAGCAGGATGTTCTTCAGCGTGAGGGCGAAGGTGGCGTCCTTCAGCAGCCTGGCGTAGTTCGCGAGGCCGGCCCACGTCGGCGGGGTCAGCACGTCGTACGAGGTGAAGCTGAGGCCGAGGGCGCCGATGACGGGCAGCACGGTGAAGACGAGGAACAGCACCATCGGCGGCGCGGCGAACAGCGCCCCGGCCCGCGCCTGGTGCCGGCTCAGCAGGGAGTCCCCGGGCCGGGCGCGGCCCGGGGATGCGCGGCCGGCCGCGGACCGGCCGGCGAGCGTCTGGGTCATGTCTGTGCCACCTCCATGGCGAACTGCGCGAACAGGCTGTTGGCCCAGCCGAACCAGGGGCGGGTGAAGACGCCGGGGTCGTCGGGGTCGAAGCTCTCGTGGACGTATCCGGTGCCGGCCGTCGTGGCCGCGAGCACGGCCAGCAGCTCGTCCCGTTCCGACGCGTCGGTGGACGTCAGGCCCTGCATGATCAGCGATAACGGCCAGACATGTCCGGACTTGGTATGCGGGCTGCCCACGCCCCGCGCGTACCTGCCCTCGGCGTAGTGCGGGTTGCCGGGGCCGAGCACGAAGGCGCGCGTGTTGCGGTACGTCGGGTCGGACGCCGGCCGGTATCCCAGGTAGGGGATGGAGAGCAGGCTGGGGATGTTGGCGTCGTCCATCAGCAGGTGGTTGCCGAGGCCGTCGCTCTCGTAGGCGTAGATCTCGCCGTGGACGGGGTGGCGGACGACGGCGTGCCGCCGGATGCCTTCGTCGATCTCCCCACGCAGCCGTACGGCGTCGTCGGCCAGGCCGGCGTCCGCGTAGATCTCCCGCGCGAACCCCGCCAGCTGGCCCAGCACGACGACGGCGAACATGTTGGCCGGGACGAGGAAGCCGTACGTGCACGCGTCGTCGCTCGGCCGGAACGCGGAGCGGACCATGCCCGTGTACCCGCAGGCCGGGCCGCTCCCCTCGTTGACCAGCGTGTCGGTGGGCAGCCCCGGATCCGGCCGGACGAAGCGGTACGGCGAGCGCTCGGGCCGCTGCTCGGCGCGCATCGTGCCGACGACGGTGACCAGCATGCGGTACACGGACTCGTCGAACACCGAGACGTCGCCGGTCGCCTCCCAGTAGAGGTGCAGCAGCCGGATCGGATGGCACAGGGAGTCCAGCTCCCACTTGCGCTCCCAGACCCACGGCCCCGCGCGCGGCACGTCGTCGTGGTGGCCCTGACCGTCGGGGCTCTCGTTGAACGCGTTGGCGTACGGGTCGATCGCGACGTACCTGGCCTGCCGGTGGATCACCCCGCGCACCATGCGGCGGACCTCGTCGTCGGCGGCCGCGTGCCGCACGTACGGCTCGACCTGGGCCGCGGAGTCGCGCAGCCACATCGCCGGGATGTCGCCGGTGAGCACGAACGTCGTCCCGTCCGGCAGCGGCTTGACCGTGCTCTCCAGCGTGTTGAGCAGGCACTGCCGGAACATCGCGGCGGCCTCGGGGTGGCGCCGCGCGAGCCTGGGCTCGACCTTGTCGGCGAGATCATGTACGGCTTTCACACGGTTCCCTTCGACATCGCTTGAGGGAAACGTAAGAATCAAGTTGTCATAAGTCAATATGTCTGAAACATCGAGATATAAGATGATATATATCTGGATGGGTTGACATACCAACTGAATGGGCGAGGGGAAGAGTGGCTGAGAGAGGCCCGCTGCTGTACGAGCGGATCGTCGACTACCTGCTGGACGAGGTCAGGCGAGGCGCCCTGGCCCCGGGCGACCGCGTGCCCTCGGAGATGGAGCTCGCCGAGCGGTTCGAGGTCAGCCGCATCACCTCCAAGAAGGCGCTCGAACTCCTCCGGGAGGCCGGCGTCGTCCATCGGATCCGCGGCAAGGGCTCGTTCGTGGCCACGGACCTTCCCGACCTCGACCGGCTGACCCCCGCCGCGCGCCCCGCCGAGGGGGAGCGCGTCCCCGGGGCCATCGTGATGATCTATCCGGACGCGTCGGAGGCGTACGGGCTGGAACTGCTGTGCGCGGTGGAGGAGCGCTGCGCCGAGCGGGGCATCCCCCTGGTGATCAAGCGCACCCGCGGCAGCCAGGAAGAGGAGGAGAAGGCGATCGAGTCGATGGTGGACTCGGGGCTGGCCGACGGCCTGATCGTGTTCCCCGTCCACGGCGAGTACTACAACGCCGGCCTGCTGCGGACCATCCTCGACGGCCACCCGCTGGTCCTCGTCGACCGCTACCTGGCCGGGATCCAGGTGTGCGCCGTGCACACGGACAACGCGGCCGCCGCCCGCGCGCTGACCGAGCGCCTGCTCGACCAGGGGCACCGGCACGTCGCCTTCGCCTCGCCCCCGCCGGAGAACACCTCCAGCATCGAGGAGCGGCTGGAGGGCTTCCGCGCCGCCTGCGCCGCCCGCGGCGTGCCGCTCGACCATCAGCATCATCTGACCGAGCTGTCCAGCACCCTGCCCGGCGCCTTCACCCCGGAGAACGTGCGGGCCGACATCGACCGGATCCGCGCCTTCCAAGCCCGCGAACCCCAGGTCACCGCGTTCGTGGTCTGCGAGTACAACCTGGCGCGGGTGCTGGACCGGGCGATCGACGGCCCGGTCATCGCGTGCTTCGACTCGCCGCTCGACCCCGTCGCGGGCCCTGCCTTCCTCCACGTACGGCAGGACCAGCGCGAGATGGGCAGGCGCGCGGTGGACCTGCTGCTCGCCCAGACGCGCGGCGAGCCCGTCCCCGCCCGATCCATCGTGCCCTTCACCATCGTCGAGCCCGTTTGATGAACGGAGAATCCTTGACCGACGTGTGGAACCACCGCGCCGACCTGGCCCAGCGCAGCATCGACCGCTATTTCGCCGCCCCCGGGGAGCAGCTTTTCAACAACTGGCATCCGCTGGAGCCCGGTGACAACGACGTCTTCAACTACTGGTGGCTCGCCCACGCCGTCGACGTCCGGATCGACGCGTACCTGCGGACCTCGGACCCGGCACGTCTGGAGCAGGCCAGGCACATCCACGACGGGATCCTGCGGCGCAACGGGGGAGAGCTGTTCAACGACTACTTCGACGACATGCTCTGGCTCGCCCTGGCGACCCTGCGCCTGGCCGAGGCGACCGGGGAGAGCGAGCTGTACGGCGAGGCCGTCGAGCTCTGGCAGCATGTCCTCGACCAGGGCTGGAACGACCACGAGGGCGGCGGCATCGCGTGGCGCGTCTCCCAGCCGTACTACAAGAACACCCCGGCCAACGCCCCGTTCGTCATCCTCTCGGCGCGGCTGCACCGGCACACGGGCGAGCGGCGCTACCTGGAGCAGGCGCGGCTCGTCATGGACTGGCTGGAGCGCACGCTCGTACGGCCGGACGGGTTCGTGCACGACGGCGTCAACCGCCAGGAGGACCACGCGGTCGACGAGGACTGGCGCTTCACGTACAACCAGGGTCTGTATGTCGGCGCGTGCGTCGAGCTCGCCCGCGCCCTTGGCCTCGGCCTTGGCCTCGGCGAGGAGCCTGACCTCTACCTCTCCCGCGCCGCCCGGACCGCGCGGACGGCCATCGCCGAGCTGGGCGTGGACGGCGTGTTCGCCGCCGAGGGGGAGGGCGGCGACGAGGGACTGTTCAAGGGCATCTATTACCGCTACGCCCGCGAGCTCGTCGAGGTCGCCGACGTGCCCGAGATCAGGGCCTTCGTGCTGGGCAGCACCGAACACCTGTGGCGGTCGTGCGGCCGTGACGGCCTCGTCCTCGCGAGCGAGCAGTGGGACCGCCCGCCCCGGGCGAAGGTCCCCCTGTCGGCCCAGCTCAGCGCGGCCATGGCCACGGAGGTGTGCGCCGCCCTGACGTCGCCGCGCGTCCATCCGCCCGGGCAGCCTGACCGCATCGCCTAGCATTGACCCGGTTTCGCGTCCGAGCCGGCTCGCCACTGAGGGGAGTGCGCCATGCAGGTCGTGGTCATCGGGGCGGGTCTGGGCGGCCTGTGCCTGGCTCAGGGACTCAAGGCGGCGGGGGTCGCCGTGACGGTCCACGAACGCGATCCCTCCGTCGGCCACCGGCCGCAGGGCTACCGCATCCACCTCGACTCCAGGGCCGCCCGCGCGCTGAGCGAGTGCCTGCCGCCGCGTCTCTACGAGCTCTTCACCGCCACGTCCGGCCAGCCGAGCAGGCGGGTCACGATCGTCGACGAGCACCTGCGCGAGCTGCATGCCGTCCGCTTCGGCGACGGCGCGTCCGGCGAGGCCCCGGAGACGTTCAACGCCGCGGTGGACCGGATGACGCTGCGCACGATCCTGCTCGCCGGGCTCGACGAGGTTCGCTTCGGTGCCGAGTTCGTCCGCTACGAACAGCAGGACGGCGGGCGGGTGCGCGCCTTCTTCGCCGACGGCTCGACCGCCGCGGGCGATCTGCTGGTCGGCGCCGACGGCATCGGCTCGCGCGTACGCGGCCAGCGCCTGCCCCAGGCCCGGGTCAAGGACCTCGGGGTTCGCTGCCTCTACGGCCGGACGACCCTCGACGACCGGGTGGCGGGGCTGCTGCCGCCCGCGCTGACGGAGGGCTTCATGTCGGTCAGGTCGGCCCGTGCCGGACTGGCGCTCGGCCTGGTACGGCCCCGCGAGAACCCCGCCGAGGCGGCGGCGCGGCTCTGGCCCGGCCTGCGGCTGGACTGGGCCGGCGACTACGTGATGTGGGCGCTCGCCGTGCCCGCCGCGGCACTCCCCGGCACCGACCGCGAGCTGGCCGCCGCCGACGGCGCCCACTTGCACGAGCTGGCCGCCGGACACGTCGCCGGCTGGCACCCCGACCTCGTCGAGCTGGTCGCCTCCGCCCGGGCCGACCAGACCTTCTACGTCCCGGTCAGGAGCTCGGTCCCGCTCAAACCGTGGGGGCCGGACAACGTCACCCTGCTCGGTGACGCCGTACACGCGATGAGCCCGGCCCAGGGATCGGGGGCCAACTGCGCGCTCCTGGACGCCGCCCTCCTGTGCCGCGCCGTCGGCGCGGGCGGGCCGCTGGTCGAGGCGGTGGGTGGCTACGAGCGCAAGATGACCGAGCTCGGCTTCGCCGCCGTCCAGATCGG
>NZ_JBSGFQ010000219.1:0-11346 GCF_053603495.1 Nonomuraea sp. NPDC004186
GTGCGCTCCGGTGACACGTTCAGGATCACCCTGGCGACAGGGAGACCTGTCGCCAGGCGTCAGCCCAGATCGCGGTTCCTCACGCCCCCCGCATGGACCAGGCATGCTCACGGGCGCGGTCGAGATCGCCCAGCTTGCGACAGCGCTCACTCAAGTTCAGGTGCCACGGCCGGCCGCTGAAGCGTCTCCCCAGCTTGGGCCGTACGGCGCGGGCCCGTCCTCATCGGTGGAGCAGCGGCTTGTCAGCCAGGCAGCCTGTGGCCATCGCCGGTGCCGAGCATGACCTTGCCGCGGTTGGCGCGGGACTCCAAGCGCCGGTGTGCTTCCGCTGCGTCCTGCAGGGCGAAGATGGAATCCACCGGCACGCGCAGCTCGCCGCCGGCCACCTTCGCGACCAACTGCTCGAGGTCGGCACGCGGGTCGTATCCGAGCTCGACGAGGTTGGCGGACTGGTAGCCGTGGATGCTCACGTTCTTCGGATAGAAGTCGCGTGTGTCGATCACGCTCGGCGCCAGGGCGACGTTGGCCAAGGCCACGACCCGCCCGCCCGGCGCGGCGGCTTTGAGGCTCAGCGGGAAGACGTCGCCGCCGACCGTGTCGAGCACCACCTCGGCCCCGCGTCCGCCTGTCAAGGCTTTGACGTGGTCGAGGAGGTCGTCGCCGGACAACTGCCGGGAGTCGAGCACCTCGTGCGCGCCGAGTTCGGCCACCCAGGTGGTCTTCTCCTTGGTGCCGGCCGCCGCGATCACCCGCGCCCCGGCCGCCGCGGCGATCTGCACCGCCGCGCTCCCCACGCCACTGGCCGCCGCGTGGATCAGCACCGTCTGACCGGGTTGGATCTGGCCGAGGGTGGTGAGGCAGTACCAGGCAGTCAGCCACGCGACCGGCAGCGCCGCCGCGTGGAACGGATCCACGCCGTCAGGCAGCGCCAGCACCCGCTCGGTCGAGACCACAGCCTGCTCGGCGTAGAAACCAGGTGCGTTGGGCTCCCCCCTCATCAGGACCTTCTGCCCGACGCGGAAGCCGTGCGTGCGCTCGCCCAAGGCGCTGATCGTCCCGGCCGCCTCCAGGCCGAGGATCACGGGCGGCGGGTCGGCCCGGTGGTAACGGCCCGATCGGAGGAGCGCGTCGGCCCGGTTCACTCCCACGGCTTCGATCTGAACCAGCACCTGGCCGGGGCCGGGTGACGGATCGGGCACCTCGACGACGTTGAGGACCTCCGGACCTCCGAATGCCTGCACCACCACAGCGCGCATGACTCTCCTTCGTGACACCGTTTGAACAGGTGTCAGCCTGCAACACTGGTTCAACCGGTGTCAACTGGTAGGGTGCTGCCATGAACCCGCGAACGTCCGAGGCCGAGCCGCTCCCCGCCTTCGTCTTCGTCGGCGGCCGGCCGTGCCTGGACCTGGTGGACACGCTCGGCAAGCGCGGCACACTCGACATCGAACGCCTGCCCACGCCCGAGCGCCTCGGCAGGTGGCTGCGCGAGGTCGGTCTCGCCAACAAGCCACCACTGGTCTCCGAGGACGAGCTGGACCAGGCCCGCAAGCTGCGCGAGGCCATTTACCGGCTGGTGCGCTGCGTGCTCGACGGGACGCGCCCGGACCGGCACGCGCTGGCGGTGATCAACCGGATGGCAGCCGTCGCCGATCTTGCGCCGCGACTGGAGGTCGCCACCGCTTCAGGGACGAGCCCCCTCACCGCGCGATGGCCGACCCCCACGCCGGTCGGCGCGGCGCTGTCCACCCTCGCGCGGGACGGGATCGACCTGCTCAGCGGGCCTCTTGCCGCGAGGGTGAAAGAGTGCGAGAGCCCTGACTGCACGCTGGTGTTCCTCGACGACTCCCAGGCGCGCCGCCGTCGCTGGTGTTCGATGGACCGCTGCGGCAACCTTGCCAAGATCGCCAAGTACCGCTCGCGCGGGCGCGACACCACCTCGTCCGATGGTGCGGCCGATCGATAAGCGGGTGCCGCGATAGCGCAGGTCATTTGTGCTGTATGGATCTTTGGAGCGCCACTGATGAGCACCGTCGTTGTCGTGCTGTCGATCCTGCTCGGTCTGCTGTTCCTCGGGACCGGCGGGGTCAAGGTGCTGAGTCTGCCGCAGTCGCTGGCGATCCGCGATCATCTCGGACTCCGGCCGAGGTTGTGGCAATTGATCGGCGTGTGCGAGTCAGCCGGGGGTCTGGGGCTGCTCGCCGGGCTCGCGGTGCCGTTGCTCGGCGTGGCCGCGTCGATCGGACTGGTCATGTTGATGGCCGGTGCAGTCATCAGCCGGATCCGGGTGTCCGACTCGGCGGCGACGATATCCGTCGATGTCCTGGTGCTGGCGTTGGTGGTGGTTCTCGTGGTCGTACGCGCGTCGGCGTGACGGGCAGAACCGTCCAGGTTCCGCATCCGGCTCAAACAGACGACGACCTGTCACACCGGTGTCCCGACTCGGCCTGCTGACGACGGGCGCCGCCACCGTGCTCCATGGTCTCGAACACCAGCGGCCGCGACCGTCATTTCGGGCCGTGACCCTTTATCTTGATCTTCTTCGTCTTGATCTTCTTAGCCTGTCCATGCGGGACGCCGGCCACGTCGGTGGAGAGGGGTGGTTCCGTACGAGCATGCTCCGGTTCGCTCCTCGCGACCCGGCGCTGGCCCGAGATGAGGTGGGCCGGCAGCGCCGTGTCCGGCTCGATCGCGGTGGGCGGCGGAGTGGCCTCCGTCAGGGGTGGCGAATGGTGCGTGCTCGGCTCGACGCGCCACCACGAGGTGGTCGCCATCACGCTGACGATCAGGGCCGCGATGACGGCCGCCTGCCGCCAATGCTCGACGGCCCACTGCCGGTACGGTGTCCGTTCCCCAAGCGGGCGGCCGACGGGCGAGCCGCTGATCTGCCCGCTGTCACCGTCAACGGTCGGAGGGTCCGAAGAGATCGGAATGACCGGTTGCTCACACAGGGTGGACAGTTGCTCGTGAAGGCGAGCCGCGTCCGTACGCCGGGCCGGATCCTTGTCCAGCAGCCCGGCGATGATCGAGGTGAGCGGCCCTGCGTGCTCCAACGGCAAGGGGTCCGAGGCCATCACCGCGGACAGGGTGGCCAGCTCACTGCTGAACCCGAACGGGGCACGGCCCTCGACCGCCGCGTACAAGGTGGCGCCCAGCGACCACAGATCGGCCTGCGGGGTGGCGGGGCCACCGCGGGCGCGTTCGGGGGCGATGTAGGCGGGGGTGCCGACGACGATGCTCTCCCGGGTGCGGCGCGCCTGGTCATCCAGGGTGCTGGCCAGCCCGAAGTCGGTGAGGATGGCGTGCTCGTCGTCGGTGATGAGGATGTTGGCGGGCTTGATGTCGCGGTGCACGATGCCGCCGGCGTGGGCGGCGCGCAGGGCGTCCAGCACTTCGAGCCCGATTCGAGCGACCGCGGACGAGGGCAGCGGTCCCCGTTCGGTGATCACCTGGGCGAGGCTGGGGGCGGGGACGAGCTGAAGTACGATCCACGGCCGTTCGTCGGCGACCACGACGTCGTACACGGCTGCTATGCGCGGGTGGCTCAGCCGCGCGGTCAGGCGAGCCTCGCGCAGGGTCCGCCTGAGCAGCGCCTCGCGCTCTGGCCCCGGCTGGTGCGGGATGCGGATCTCCTTGACCGCCACCTGCCGATCCAGCAGCTCGTCATGAGCGCGCCAGACCCTGCCCATGGCCCCTCGGCCCAGCTCGGCCAGTAACCTGTACCGAGCCCCCAATAACCATCCTTCATAGCCTGTAACGGGCATGACGACATGAGTACCCGATCATCGTCCGTACATGCACACCCGCGATCTTCGACTGTTGGTTCCCGGAGAATGTCGGTTTGTCCGGCCGTTCTCGCCGAGGAAGAAGCAGTGCTTCGCATACGGCCGACCGGTTGGCCGCCTGCCGGAACGCCTGAGACACCGGCCCGGCGATCACCGAAGCGATGGCCTCCTCGCCGCAGTGGCCAGGCAGGAGGCCGGCAGCGGGAACCAGCGCAGCCGCTCGAAGTCGTCCGGCAGGCCGGGCGGGCGCAGGTCGATCTCGTCGGGGCGGGCCGCCAGGATGGCCCGCGCCTCCTCCAGGTAGCCGGGCAGGGCGTCCTCGCCGGCCCGGACATGTGGGGCGGGCGGCGCGCCGGGGTCGTCAAAGCGCAAGTCGGAAAGGTGCAGTGGCGGTTCGGCGGAGTCGCGGTGGTGCCGCCACAGCCCGGTACGGGGCTCGAAGCGGTAATCGGGCAACAACCGGTGGCCGTATCGGGCGATCAGTTCGACGGCCTCGATGAGGTAGTCGCAGACCGCGTCGGAGACGAAGTAGTTGAAGTTGATGCGTACCCAGCCCGGTTTGATGCCCTGGCAGCCATGCCCGATCTCCTCCTCGAAGGCCCGCGAGCGCGCGGCGTCGATGGCCAGCAGGCGGTGGCCGTAGGGGCCGGCGCAGGAGCAGCCGCCGCGCGCCTGGATGCCGAGCAGGTCGTTCAGCACCGCCACCACGTAGTTGTGGTGCAGGAACAGCTCCCCGGACCGGATGCGGACCGACACGATGGACAGCCGCCGAGAGTGCCGGTCGCCGAGGATCTCGATGTTCGGGTTGCTCTCCCATCGTCGCAGGGCCCGTTGCCAGAAGCGTTCCTCACGAGCCTGGATGAGGTCGGTGCCGATGGCCTGCTTGAGCCGGAAGACCAGCCCGGCGCGGATCGACTCGACGATGGCCGGTGTGCCGCCCTCCTCGCGGGCGACCGCGTCGTCGAGATAGCGGTGCCCGGTGGGGTCCACGAACAGCACGGTGCCGCCGCCCGGCGCGGTGGGCACCCGGTTGCGGACCAGTTCGCGCCTCACCACCAGGACACCGGGCGTCTGCGGCCCGCCGATGAACTTGTGCGGCGACAGGAAGATCGCATCCTTGTGGTCGTTCGCCCCGGGCGCGCTGGCGGCCATCCGGATCGGCACGTACGGACCGGCCGCCGCGTAGTCCCAGAACGACAGCGCGCCGTGCTCGTGGAGCAGCGCCGCGATGCGCTCGGTGTCGGACAGGATGCCGGTCACGTTCGAGGCGGCCGAGAAGCTGCCGATCAGCAGCGGCCGGCCGGCGTGGCGCGCCAGCTGGACACGCAGGTCGTCGCAGTCGATGTGGCCGTCGCGGTCCTCGCCGATGGCGACGGTGTCGGCGATGGACTCGCGCCAGGGCAACTCGTTCGAGTGGTGCTCGTACGGACCGACGAACACCACCGGCCGGTCCTCCTCCGGGACCATCGGCGCGTACCGGCCGGGGACCCGCAGCTCCAGGATGCCGACGAGCTTGTTGATCGCCGCGGTCGCGCCCGAACCGCAGAAGATCACCACGTCGTCCGGGCCACCGCCGACGGCGTCGTGGACGGCACCGCGGGCCTCCTCGCGTAATCGGCTGGTCTGCAGCCCGGTTCCGGAGCTCTCGGTGTGGGTGTTGGCGTAGCGCGGCAGGACGTGGTCGCGGACGAAGTCCTCGATGAAGCCGAGCGACCGGCCCGAGGCGGTGTAGTCGGCGTAGATGATGCGGCGCGGTCCGTACGGGCCCCGCAGCACCTCGTCGTCGCCGATGACGGCGGCGCGGATGCGCTCCAGCAGCGGCGAGGTCGGCGGTTCGGAGGCGGATCGTCGTGTCTGCACGCATCCAGGATCCCCCGCTCGCCGGCCCGGCAACAGGCCGCCGCGGGGATGCTCGCCCGCACCTGGCCGGCCGCGACAAAGCATTCCGCCGCCTGGAATCCACCCGGTCACGGGCTCCCACCGAGCTACGTCCTGATCCCGTTCATCACGGGATCAGGGCTGTCGGTGCTTCATGTCGCTTGCTTCCGGCTGACGGAGTCGAAGCCCGGGGCCGCAGGAAGGCCACGCCCGCGCATATCGCGGCCAGCAGGAGAATGCAGGCCCACGCGAACCAGTCGCCGAACCTGGTGTACAGGGTCGGCACCGCACGGTCCGGCAGGTCCGCGGTCACCGACACGAAGGAGTCGTCCGTGGTGCGGGCCTCGGCCAGCAGGCGACCGTTGGGGTCGCTCACGGTCAGGGCGCCCTGCCGGGACGCTCGTGCCACCGTCAGGCCGTTCTCGATCCCGCGCGTGATCGCCATCCGGCTGTGCAGCCAGGCGTCGTCGCCGAAATCCCAGGCCGGTACGAACAGCGCGGTCGCCCCGTCGCGCCGGTAGTCGCGGACCAGGTCGGGGAAGTCGAGATCGAAGCAGATCGCGATCGCCCATCGTCCGCCGGACCCGGGTACGAACGCCTGCGCCGTTCCTGCCTGGAACTCGCTCTCCAGGCCCGGGACGAGGTGGCGCTTGACGTACTCGACGGGCCGGCCGCCGTGGGAGGGGAAGTCGATGGCCGCGTTGTACTCGCGGCCGTCCCTGGTGAGGATCAGCCCGACGATGATGTCGAGGCGATGGTCGGAGGCGAGCCGGGACAACGGTCCGGCGAGCGACGGCAGGTCCGCCTCATCCACCCGGAACGCCTTCTCGGGAAGTACGACGACGTCGGCGCCACGCTCGGCCAGGGCCGGGATGCGGCTCATGTAGCCGGCCAGCAGGGTTCGCCCTTCGGGACCGGTCACCGCCGCCGGGTCGATCGACCGGTCGGTGGCCAGCATCGCCGCCTTGACCGCCGTTCCCGCTTCGGCCGGCCGTAGCTGCCAGAATCCGTATCCCGCCGCCACGGCCGCGACCAGCGCGGCGGCCACGGCCACCCGCACCCGGCCGACCGCAGCGTGCGTCAGCAGGGCGGCGGCCGCGGCCGGGGCTCCCATCAGCAGGAACGTCACTCCCCATGGCCCGGTGGCCGAGGCGAGCTGGATGACGGGAAGGACGTCGGCCTGGGTGTAGGCCAGGCTCCACCAGGCGCCGTTCGGCGTGATCAGCGACAGCGCGTACTCGATGACGGCCCACGCCGCCGGGACGACGCCGACGGCCATCAGCGGGCGTCCGCGCAACGTCAGGCCCCGGTAGGCGATCACCACCAGGCCGAACAGCAGCGCCGAACCGACGAGCAGGAGGACGACCATCGCCGGCGGTATCTGCACCGTGTTCAGGAAATATCCCCACATGGGGGTCTGGCCTGCGAGCCAGGCGACGGACGCGCTGGCGAGTGCCGCACGCGCCGAGCAGCGCGGCACCAGGACGAGGATCGGGATCGGCGCGATCCACGTACACCAGGGCACCGGCCGCAAGCCGGTTCCGAACCAGAACAGCGTGGCCGACAGCACCGCCGCGGCGATCAGCCACCATCGTTGTGATCTCATCGAGCAGACTCCTCCACCTGGGAACTGCCTCGATACTCCGCACCGGAGCCCTGCCGCCACATCGGCGGGAAGAGTGATCTCCGCACTCCCCCTCACGGACGCTCAGGCGCCACCGGCGACGATGAGTCCCGACTCGTAGGCGAACACGACCGCCTGTACCCGATCGCGCAGTCCCAGTTTCGTCAGGATTCGGCTGACATGGCTCTTGACCGTGTACTCGCTGACGACCATCTCGCCGGCGATCTCCGCGTTGGACAGCCCCCGGGCCACCAGCCGCAGCGTCTCGGCCTCACGGCTGGTCAGCTCGGTGAGGCGGGCGGCCAGCCGGGGCGCCACCCCATGATTCGGCCGCAGGACCAGGTCCTCGATGAGACGTCTGGTCACCGTGGGCGCCAGCAGGGACTCTCCCGCCGCCACCACGCGCACCGCCGCGACCAGTTCGTCGCGACGGATGTCCTTCAGCAGGAATCCGCTGGCCCCCGCGCGCAGCGCATCGTAGACGTACTCGTCCAGATCGAACATGGTCAACACCAGCACCTTGGCGGACGTCGCCGAGCAGATCCGCTCAGTCGCCTCGATCCCGCCCATGCCGGGCATCCGGATGTCCATCAGCACGACGTCCGGGCGCAGCTCGGTGGCTGCCTGAACGGCCTCGGCGCCGTCGGCCGCCTCGCCGACTACGGTGATGTCGGCCTGAGCGTTCAGGATCATGGCGAAGCCGCCCCGGAACAGATCCTGATCGTCGGCCACGAGCACGCGGAGCATACGCCTATCCAACCGGAAGCGTGGCCACCACCACGAAGCCCTTGTCCCTCGGACCGGCGTGCAGCGTCCCCCCGCAAGCGGTGGCCCGTTCGCGCATCCCGATCAGGCCGTGTCCTCCGGGGGCGCCGTCCACACCGCTGCCGTCGTCGGTCACCTCGACCCGCAGCGCGCTCGGCGTCCAGCACAGTCGTACCCGCGCGGTGCGCGCGTGCGCGTGGCGCAGCACGTTCGTCAGCGCCTCCTGCACGATCCGGTACGCCGCCACGTCGACCTCCGCGGGGATCGGCCGCGACGGGCCGTCGCTGGTCAAGGTCACCCGCAGCCCGGTACGGCCGGTCCGCTCGACCAGGTCCGGCAGGGCCGCGAGCCCGGGTTGCGGCTCCCGGCGGCCGTCCTGGCCCGAGCGCATCGCGCCGAGCAGGGCCCGCAGCTGGGCGATCGCGCCCCGGCCGGTGTCGGCGATCGCGTCGAAGGCGGCCTCCGCACGTTCGGGATCGGCCCGGAGCATCAGCGGCCCGGCCTCAGCCTGGACGACGATGAGGCCGACCGAGTGGGTGAGGATGTCATGCATGTCCCGAGCGATGCGAGCCCGCTCGTGAGCTGCGGCGATGGCGCGCTCCCGCTCCATCCGCAGGGCACGTTCGGCCAGCTCGGCGGCTCGGGCGCGGCGGGCGCGGGTGCTGGTGCCCAGCGCGTACGCCGCGACGAACGCCGTACCCACCACCCGATAAGAATCCAGATCTTCCTGCGGCAGGACGAGCGAGACGTACACTCCGGCGCCGATGACCGGGACGGCCACCAGCCGCAGCAGCGGCGAGCTCAGCGCGGCGATGGTGTAGGTGCCGACCAGCGGCCCGTACGGCAGCATCGGCTTCTCCCACATCACCAGCGCCGTCATCGCCAGCCCGACCACACCGGTCACCACGAGTGGCGCCGTCCGCCGCCACAGCACCGGCACCGAAGCCAGCACCGCCAGCGCGACCACCCACCACGGCTGCGGGAAGGGGACCAGCGAGGGACCGACGGTGGCGGCCGACACGACGACAGTGATCGCGATGTCGACCACGCGTGGGGGTACGTTCTGGAACCGGGTGCGCAGCCGCTCAGTGAGTCCGGGCATCTCGCCCAGTATCAGGATTCATGCCGCCCGGCGCATCCCTCTCACGACGGACAGCGTCCCTCACTCTCAGGAGTGGTCCTGGTGCCCGCGTCGCCGAAGAACGCGTCCGCCATCCGCTCAGCGCCCATTGGAGAACATTCTACGTTCACCGTCTATTTAACATGGGACGTTGGACGTAGGATGTCCCCTCGTAACCTTCTCCTGTCAGGAAGGGCGTGGACATGCACGATGGCCATCCCCCGGAGGGCCGTGCCGGACGTCGATCCCGGCGCCGACGGGCGGGCGCCGTAGTGGTGCTCGCCGGCTTACTCGTCAGCGCGTTCGGCGGGCCGGCGACCGCGGCACCGGCACCGGCACCGGCACCGGCGGAAACGTTCGAGGCCGGCGCGACCGCCGAAGCCGCACCGTTCGTGGACGAGCAGGTGCTCTACAAACAGGGCGACTTCGGATACGGCTGCTTCCGGATCCCCGCCGTGGTGCGGGCCACGAACGGCATGCTCCTGGCGTTCGCCGAGGGACGGGTGAAGGACTGCGGCGACGACGAGGACATTGACCTCGTGGTGCGCCGTTCCGCCGACAGCGGCCGGACCTGGGGCCCGCTGCAGGTGATCTCGGAGGGCAACGGCACGACCCACGGCAACCCGGTGCCGATCGTCGACGAGCGCACCGGGCGGATCGTGCTGGTGAGCACCCACAACGGTCCGGAGCCGTGCCCGAACGGCTGTGACCGCGACCCCTGGGTGCAGTTCAGCGACGATCACGGGGCGACCTGGTCGGCCGCCAGGGAGATGACCGAGGGCAAGCGTCCGGAGTGGAACTTCTGGTACGCCACCGGCCCGATGCACGGCATCCAGCTCAAGCGGGGCCCGCACGCCGGGCGGCTGGTCGTCGGGGCGAGTTTCGAGAGCTGGGACCGGGTCGGCAAGCACGTCTACGGCACGCACCTGCTCTACAGCGACGACAGCGGGGCGACGTGGAACATCGGCGCCGAGACGTCCCGCGATGACGGCACGGTCATCGCCCAGGAGGTCACCGTCATCGAGCTGACCGACGGGCGGATCTACGCCTCGGCCCGTGAGCGCGGCACCGACGAGGGCAGCCGGGCGTACGCGACCAGCAGCGACAGCGGCCAGACGTGGGACACCCCGTTCCGCACCATGCCGGCGCTGGCGACGACCGACGTCCAGGCGTCGCTGCTGCGGTTCAGCGACGGGCGCATCCTGTTCTCCTCGCCGATGCACCCGGGCGCCCGGGAAGCGATGGGGATCCGGTCGTCCTACGACGAGGGGCGCCGCTTCGAGACCTGGGACGAGGGCAAGGTCTTCTACTGGGGGCCGACGGCGTACTCGGACATGGTGCATCTGGACGGCGACGAAGCGGCCCTGATGTACGAGGCCGGCACCATCACGCCGTACGAGCAGATCCGCTTCGCACGGTTCAACGAGGCGTACCTGGAGACGCCGAACGGCACCCCGCCCGGCATCCCCGGCCCTCCGGCGCCCGGCCCGACGACGCCGGACAAGTCGCCGTACCGCAACCAGGCGTATGTCCGCGGCGGCGCTCAGACCACCGACGGGCGGTTCGGCAACGGGCTGGCTCTGGACCGGGTGGACGACCGGGTGGAGGTGCCGTTCAACGACTCCATCGACCTCGGCGCGAAGGACTTCACGCTGACCTCCTGGATCCGGTACTCGGAGCAGACCGGCTCGCACGCGATCCTCTGGTTCCATCGGGTGAACAGGGGCACCAACCCGCCGGCGCTGTGGCTGCGGGCCGAACCGGCCAGCAACCGCATCCGGGCGGTCCTCTCCGTCGGCCGGTTCAACGTGACCGTGCAGTCGCCGAGCGCGTACAACGACGGGCAGTGGCACTTCGTGGTGCTCCAGCGGGTACGTGGCGAGCTCCGGCTCCTGGTGGACGGCGTACAGGTCTCGTCTGCGGCGGCGCCGCCCGGCTCGCTGACCCTCGGCAAGGAGTTCGGGCTCGAGGGAATCCACATCGGGCAGCGGTTGGACGGCGTGGACCGCTTCCGTGGGTCGCTGGACGAGGTACGCGTCTACCGGCGTGCCGTCACCGACGCCGAGCTGGACCTGATCCGGCAGCGGAACCTCCCGGTCGGCGGTCAGCTCGGGCTGCGGCTGCCGTTCGACCACGTCAGCTGAAGCCGTTCGGCGATGGCGCTCGCCGGCCCC
>NZ_JBSGFQ010000220.1:0-11190 GCF_053603495.1 Nonomuraea sp. NPDC004186
CCCCGCGGCCACGTCGAGCGCCCGGCCCACCAGCCGCGCCGACCAGGAGTCCCGTGGCAGCGCGCGCACGCCCGCGTCGATCACGTCGCGGTGGTCGTGCGCGGTCATCGCGACGGCGACGGCCGCGGCGACCGCCTGGGCGCAGAAGACGCCGTCGCGGGCGTGGCTGACCGAGGCGTCGACGGCCGCGATCCTGGCGGCCTCGTCGGGGTCGCCCATGCAGAGGATGCCGACGGGAGCGATCCGCATCGCGGCGCCGTCGCTCCACATCTCGTAGCTGTCGCTGCCGCTCTGCGGCGGTCGCAGCCCCGAACGCAGGTTGGCGAGGGCGACCATCTCGCTGAAGCCGGCGCCGTGGAAGCCGCCCCGCTGCGCCGCGACCGCGTCCAGCCAGACGTCGGCCACGTCGTCGGCGGTGATGCTCCTGCCGTGGGCGAGCAGGCCCCGGGCGCAGAGGACCGCGTACTCGGTGTCGTCGGTGCCGGCCGCGTCCTCGGTGAGGAAGTCGGTGACCCTGCCGTAGCGTGCGTGGATCTCGGCAGGTGTCATGCCTTCGGTGGGTGCGCCGAGGGCATCGCCGACCGCGAGGCCGAGCAGCGCGCCTCGACACCGGTCCAGAGTGGTCACTCGCTCTCCAGAGTCGCATCGTTTTGCATGATGCCGCACACGCTAGCAGCGCACGCTCCCCCACGAACAGCGAGCTGCCTGGGATGACTTCTGGAAACAGGATCGTTACGCTGACCCCTTGACCGGAGCCGGGGCCGCACCCCATGCTACGACCCAAATCGATTTGCATTTGTGGGAGCGAGATGAAGGAAGCAGGCCGGCGCCCGGACATCGCCGCCGTCGCCGCGGCCGCCGGAGTCAGCGTGACGACCGTGTCGCACGTGCTGAGCGGCCGCAGACCGGTCAGCGCCCGTACCCGGGCCAAGGTGGAGGCGGTCATCGAAGAGCTCGGCTACCGGCCGAACCCGTCGGCCCGCAGCCTGCGGACGGACCGCAGCGAGTCGATCGCGCTGATCGTCCCCGATCTGACCAACCCGTTCTACCCGCTGGTCGCGGCCGGGCTGCAGGACGTGCTGATGTCGAGCGGCTACCTGCTGTCCGTCACCGACGCGGCGCTGCCCAGCCGGGCCCTGCCCGAGGTCGTACGGCACGTGCTGGCCCGCAGGGTCGACGGCATCGTGCTGGCCACCTACGGCGCCACCGATCAGGACATCGACAAGATCGCAAAATCCGGCACCAAGCTCGTACGGCTGGGCGGCCGTTTCCGCGCCGAGTTCGGCGACATCGTCAGGGCCGACGACACCAGCGGCGTGCACGACATCGTCAGCCACCTGATCGACCGGGGATACCAGCGCATCGCGTTCCTCAACGGCGAGCCGCACGCGCACCCGAGCCAGATCAGGCTCGAAGGCTACGAGCGGGCGCTGCGCGAGGCCGGCCGGCCGATCCTGCCCGAGCTGATCCACTCGGGCACGTTCACCCGGGCGGGCGGCGTGGAGGGGGCCAAAGTCCTGCTCTCCCGCTCGCCCCGCCCCGACGCCCTGGTCTGCGCCAACGACCTCATCGCCGTCGGAGCGCTCGACGTGACCAGGCAGCTCGGTCTGTCCGTCCCCGGCGACGTGGCCGTCACCGGCTACGACGACATCGAGGCCGCCTCCCTCATCACCCCCGCCCTGACCACAGTGCTCAACCCGGCCCGCGAGATCGGCAGGACCTGCGCACGTCTTCTGCTCGACCGGCTGGCCGGCGAGTACGACGACACGGCCCGCGAGATCGTCCTCGCCCACCGGCTCATCGTCCGCGACTCGTCATAGCCGTCCGTAAGGAGAACCACCTTGTCCGTCAACCTCGCCCGCCGTGACTTCCTCAAGCTGAGCGGCACCACCGTGGCCGCCGGTCTGGCGCTCGCCGCGTGCGGCACCTCGTCCTCCGGCTCCGGCGGCAACAGCGTCACCTACTGGGCCGCCTTCGCCACCCCCGACAGCGAGAAGTACTTCCGCCAGAACCTCGTCGACGCCTTCAACAAGAGCGCCAAGGACGTCCGCGTCAAGATGGACGTCAAGCAGCTCATGACGCTGGGCAACCTGACCAACACCGCGGTGGCGGCGGGCAAGGGCCCCGACGTCGTCTACGCCGACGGCCCCTCGGCCGCACTGTCCTTCGCCAAGAGCGCCAAGACCGTGACGCTCGACGAGTACGCCACGAAGTACGGCTGGCAGGACAAGCTGCTGCCCTGGGCGTACGAAGTCAGCAAGATCGACGGCAAGCTCCACTCCGTGCCCGTCGGCTACGGCTCGCTGGTGCTCTACTACAACCCCGACACCTTCGCCCAGCACGGCTGGAAGGTGCCGACCACGCTGGCCGAGTTCGAGACCGTGTGCGCCGCCGCCAAGAGCGCGGGCCTGATCCCCGTAGGGGCGGGCAACAGCGGCTACAAGGCGCAGAGCGAGTGGTACCTGACCTGCGTGCTCAACGCCGCCGCCGGCCCGAAGGCGATCCACGAGGCGCTCACCGGCGCCCGCAAGTGGGACGACAAGGTCTTCGTCGACGCCATCACCCTGTTCAAGGCGCAGATCGACAAGGGCTGGTGGGGCGGCGGGGCCGACCGCTGGTTCACCAACACCGACACCGACATGTTCACCGGCCTCGCCGCCGGCAAGGTCGCGATGTACATGACGGGAACGTGGAGCTTCGACTCGGCCGGCACGTTCTTCACCGGCGGCAAGAAGTGGGACTGGGCGCCGCTGCCCTCGCTCGGTGACGGCGTGCCCGCCGGGGTCTATCCGCTGGCGATCGGCACCACGCTGTCGATCAACGCGCGTTCGGAGAACCCGGCGGGGGCGGCCGAGTTCATCGACTACCTCATCGCCGATCCCAAGCGCATGCTCGATTTCCTCGCCACGACCGGCACCAACCCCCCGCCGCTCAAGGTCTCCGCCGATGCCTACCCGGCCGGCATGGACGAGCGGGTCGCGCGGCTGTACAAGGCCATCCCCGAAACCACGAACCTGGGCTACGCGAGCTGGAGCTTCGTCCCGCCGAAGACGGACACCTATCTCTACACGGAGTTCGACAAGGTCATCACGGGTGCGATGTCGCCCGCCGACTTCTGCGCCGGACTGCAGAAGACCTTCGCCGCAGAGCTCGCGGCGGGCGCGGTGGCCAAGCCGTTCGCCCCCGAGTCGTGAGCGCGCCCCGTGCCCGCGCCCGGCTGACGGCCTGGCTGTTCATCGCTCCTCTGCTGCTCGTGAACCTGCTCGTCGTCGCCGGGCCCGGCCTGATGTCGGTGTACTACTCCTTCACCGACTGGGACGGCCTCGACGAGGCGCACTTCGTCGGGCTCGCCAACTACGCGACGCTGTTCGGCAGCCCCGACTTCCGCGGGGCCCTGCTGCACAACCTGCTCTGGACGGCCTTCTTCCTGGTCGTGCCGATGTCGATGGGGCTGCTCGGCGCCTTCCTGCTGTCCCGGATCCAGCGCGGCCAGCTGCTGTTCCGGCTGCTCTACTTCATCCCGTACGTGATCGCGACCGTCGTCTCGGCCGCCATCTGGCGGCAGATCCTCAGCCCGACCAGCGGCCTGGCACCCGCCCTCGGCAGCCTGGGCCTCCCCTGGCTCAACGACCTGAACTTCCTGGGTGACGGGCGGATCGCGCTCGGCGCGGTCGCCTTCATCAACAACTGGCAGTGGTGGGGCTTCCTGGTCGTGATCTTCCTGGCGGCCATGCAGTCGATCGAGCCGTCGCTCTACGAGGCGGCGAGGATGGACGGCGCCGGCAGCTGGCGCGAGTTCTGGCACATCACCCTGCCGTCGATCCGCCCGACCTTCATGTTCCTGTCGCTGATGACCGTCATCTGGTCGTTCCTCGTCTTCGACTACATCTACATCCTGACCCAGGGAGGTCCCGCCGGTTCGACCGACGTGCTCAGCACCGTGATGTACCGCGCCGCGTTCAGCGAGCAGCAGGCCGGCTACGCCTCGGCGATCGGCGTCATCCTGGCCCTGATCAGCGCGGTCACCGTCGGCGGCTACCTCTACCTGCGCCGCCGCCTGAGGTGGGAGATATGACCCGGCGCCCGTTCGCCTACCTGATCCTGACCGTCCTGGCCGTCTACGCCCTCGGCCCGATGCTGGTCTTCGTCCTGGCCTCGCTGAAGACTCCGAGCGAGATCAGCGCCAACCCCCTGGGCCTTCCCGGCGAGTTCCGCTGGGAGAACTTCGCGACGGCCTGGACCGACGCGAACATGGGCGCGGGCCTGGTCAACAGCGCCATCATCGCCGTGTCGACCGCGGCGGGGGTCTGCGTCATCTCCGGCTGCGCCGCCTACGCGCTCGGCCGGCTGGACCTGCCCAAACCCGGACTGTTCATCCTCTATCTGCTGGTCGCCAGCTCGCTGCCCATCCAGCTGTTCCTGGTGCCGCTGCTGTCCCTGTGGACGAAGATCGGGCTGTACGACAGCAGGTTCGGGCTGATCGTCATCTACTGGGCCATCTACAGTCCGTTCGCCACGTTGCTGATCCGTTCGTTCCTGCTCGCCGTTCCCAGGGAGTACGAAGCGGCGGCGCGTCTCGACGGCGCGGGAGAGGTGCGGCTGTTCACCCGGATCGTCTTCCCGCTGATCTGGCCGGGCGTCCTCACCGCGGGCCTGATCGCGGGGCTGCAGGCGTACAACGAGTTCCTGCTGGCCGTGACGTTCATCCAGGACAGCGAGAAACTGCCGGTCTCCCTGTCGCTCTACTCCTTCCAGCAGGGCTTCTCCCCCGACTGGGCGCTCGTCAGCGCGGCCGGTCTGATCATGGCCCTGCCGCCTCTGGTGCTGTTCCTGTCTCTGCAACGCCGCTTCGTCGAGGGTTACACCTCCTCGGGGATGTCCGGCTGAGCGTGCCGTAGCGCCTCCAGCAGCCGTGCGAGGGCGGACTGGGTGGCCGGCAGGTCCGCGGGGTCGTCCGAGCCGGCCAGCCACAGCGCCGCCTCGTTCATCGCGCCGGACAGCAGGTGGGTCAGCGGCGCGACCGGCTGGGGCGCGATCGTGCCCTCCTCGATCAGGTCGGTGAGCGCTTCGGCCAGGTGGCGGGCCGAGGCGGCCTCGTCCATCGCGCGCCATTCCGTCCAGCCGAGCACGGCGGGGCCGTCGACGAGCATGATCCGCTGAACGCCCGGGGCCGTGCTGGCCGTCAGGAACGCCTGGCAGCCGACGGTCAGGCGGGTCCAGAGGTCGTCGTGGACGTCGGCGGTCCGCGCCACCGTCTCGGCCACCTCCTGCTGCACCTGCTCCAGGACGGCCCTGAACAACTCGGCCTTGCTCTCGAAGAGGTGGTAGAGCGCGCCCTTGGTCACCCCGGCCTCGGCGACGATCTCCGACAGGCTCACCGCGCCGTAACCCCGGTCCGCGAACAGGCGCCTGCCCTCCCGCAGCAGGGCCTGCCTGGTCTGCTCCCGTCGCTGCGCCCGGACGCCGTGCGTCTTCATGCTTCCTCCTTGACATACCGATGGTACGTCAAATACACATTCACGTACCGATGGTATGCGAAAGAGGTTCGTATGAAACTGACCAGCTTCTATCCCGTGATCTGCACCGCCCGGCTTCAGGAGTCCCGCGACTTCTACACCGGGCTCCTGGGGTTCGAGACGACGTTCGAGGCCGACTGGTACGTCAGCCTGCGGCGGCCCGGGACGCCGTCCTATGAGCTCGCGCTGCTCGACCACACCCACCCGACGCTGCCCGAGGCGTATCGCGCCCCGGTCCGCGGGCTGCTGCTCAACTTCGAGGTGGCGGACGTGGACGCCGAATGGGAACGGCTCGTCGTCGGCGCGGGGCTGACCGCCGAGCTGGCGCTGCGCAGCGAGGACTTCGGGCAGCGGCACTTCATCGTGGCCGATCCCAACGGGGTCCTCATCGACGTCATCACCCCGATCGCGCCCTCGGCGGAGTACGCCGGGCAGTACGCCGGCTCATGACGCCCGGGCGGCGAAGCGGGTGGTCAGGTGGCGGTGCAGGTGAGTGCCGGGGTGGCGGCGGTCCCGGCGGCGGTGAAGCCGAAGGTGGTGGTGGCGTCGGCGGCGAGCCTGCCGTTCCAGGACTCGTTGCGGACGCTGACGAACGGCGCGGCGCCCGAGCGGACCCCGCCCCACAGCTGGGTGACGCTCTGCGATCCGGGCCAGTTCCAGGTGACCGTCCAGCCGTTGATCGCCGAGGTGCCGGCCGATCCGGTCGGCGGCCCCGAGATACTGGTAGACCATCTTGGCCCCCCGGTGGACGAGGACGGCCGCGGCGACGAGCACGGCCGCGACTTAACCTGGCCATCCGAGCTCTGTACGGATCGCGTCCAGGGCTTCCTTCAGGCCGGATACCCGAAACGTTTCACGGGGCCGGTGGCGTGAAATTTTCATTCTCCGTCCGGGGGCGGGCCGCGCTGCGCGACCAGGGAAGACGGCGGGCGGCAGGACGGGATCGGCGGGGCGGCGCATTGACGGGTCCACGCCCGGCGGGGTTCGCTCCACGTGGAAGGGGCCGGCCGTTCAGGGACCGCGGTCTCTGTTAGAGCTCGCAGAAACGGAGGCATCCATGGTGAGGATGATGCGCCTGCTGAGCGGCCTGGTCGCCGTGCTGGCGCTGCTCGCGGCCACGGTCTACGCCACGGTGTACTCAACGGCGGCCGGCGCGGAGTCGAACGGCGGCGTACGGGTGATGCCGCTCGGCGACTCGATCACCGACGGGTTCAACGTGCCAGGGGGTTACCGCGTCGACCTGTGGCAGAAGCTGGTGGCGGCCGGATACCGGGTCGACTTCGTCGGATCCCAGTTCAACGGGCCGTCGAACCTGGGCGACCACGACCACGAAGGCCACTCCGGATGGCGGATCGACCAGATCGACGCCAACATCGTGACCTGGCTGCGCACCTACCAGCCGCGTACGATCCTGCTGCACATCGGCACCAACGACATGTACCAGAACCCGACCGGCGCGTCCTCCAGGCTGGCCACGCTCATCGACCGCATCACCGGCACCGCGCCCGACGCCGAGGTGTTCGTGGCCACGATCATCCCCCTCAACGGCGCCGACCCGACCGTCAGGGGCTTCAACTCGGCGATCCCCGGCATCGTGCAGTCCAGGGCCGCGGCCGGCAAACACGTCCACCTGGTGGACATGTACAGCGCCCTGACCACCGCGGACCTGGCCGACGGCGTCCACCCCAACGCCGGCGGCTACAGCAAGATGGCGACCGTCTGGTACAACGCCCTGCGCTCGGTCCCCGGCAGCCTGGAGGGAACCCCGACCCCCACGCCGACCCCGACGCCCACGCCTCCCGGGCAGGGCGGCGCCTGCACCGCGACCTACCGGACGGTCAACACCTGGAGCGGCGGCTTCCAGGCGGAGGTGACCGTACGCAACAACGGCTCGGCGCCGCTGAACGGGTGGACAGTGGGCATGACCCTGGCCGCCGGGCAGGCCGTCACCAACCTGTGGGGCGGCGTCAACACCGGCACCAGCGGCGCGATCAGCGTCCGCAACGCCTCCTACAACGGCACCCTCGCGGGCGGCGGCACCACGACGTTCGGCTACGTCGCCGGCGGCAACGGCGCGAACACGCCCACCGGCATCGGCTGCTCCAGCCCCTGAGCGGTCCCCGGCGCCGACCACTACCTCTGGCTGCGCGACCTGCACCGGGCGAGCACCAGCGGCACGCAACCCCCGCCCGACCGGCTGCGCGACGGCATCACCCTGTCCGGCGTGGACTTCTCGTACGGCGGGCCGCCCGTGCTGCGCGGCATCGACCTGCGGCTCCCGGCCGGGGCCACGGTGGCGCTGGCCGGCGACCACGGCAGCGGGAAGACGACGCTGGTCAAGCAGCTGCACGGGCGTTCATGCGGTCGACGCCGCTGCTCGCCGTGCTCGACGGCGGCCGCATCACCGAGTGCGGCACGCACGCCGAGCTCATCGAACTCTCAGGCCGGTACGCCCGCCTGTACGACCTTCAGGCGTCCGCCTACCAGTGATCGCTCACGGGTGGCGGGAGAGGTAGCCGCCCATCGTCCGGAACACCTCGCCGGCCGGCAGGTCGGTGCCGTCCTCGGTGCGCACCCGTTCGATCACCAGGCCGTGGCTGCCGCCCCGGCGGGCCTCGGCGCCCGCGACGATGACGATGCCGTCGCCCTCGCGGATGAACACCCGGCCCGGGGTGCCGCCGTAGACGCCCTGGGAGACCGAGGCCTTCAGGACGCGGACGCGCTCGCCCCTGTAGTGGGTGAAAGCGTTGGGGTAGGGGTCGGACTGGGCGCGTACCAGCCGTTCGATGTCCTCGGCGGGCCAGTTCCAGTCGATGTTGCTGTCCTCGATCGAACGCTTGTGGAAGAAGCTGGCCTTGGTGCGGTCCTGGGGCTTCCACTCGGTACGGCCGGAGGCGATGAGGTCCAGGGCCTCCGCGACGATGGGGCCGATGAGGTCGACCGTGCGGTGGAACAGGTCGGTGGCGGTGTCGGCCGGGCCGACCTGGACCGCGCGCTGTACGACGATGTCCCCGGCGTCCAGTTCGGCGTTCATCATGTGGGCGGTGACGCCGACCTCCTTCTCGCCGTTGATGAGCGCCCAGATGAGCGGGGAGAAGCCGGCGTAGGCCGGAAGCAGCGAGTCGTGCACGTTGAGGATGCCGTGCCGGGGCAGGGTGAAGATCTCCGGCGGTATCCAGGTGCGCCAGTTGTTGGCGACGATGAGGTCAGGCTCGACTTCCTTGAGGGTGAGCAGGAGCTCGTCGTCGGGCCGGTTGCGGAGCACGACCGGTACGCCGTGCGCCTCGGCCAGCTCGGCCACCGAATCGCTCCAGATCTTCTCGTAGGCGTGGTCGCTCTGAGGGTGAGTGACCGCCAGCACCACGTCATGCCCGGAGTCCAGCAGGGCTTGGAGGGTGCGATGCCCCCAGGTCTGGTAGCCGAACATCACGACCCGCATCAGCGCTCTCCTTGTGAGGTGAGGGGAATAAAGGTTAGGCTCGCCTAATTAGGCGAGCCTAACCTAACTTGGTTTTTGATTCCACCCATGGCTCCCCGTCTCGGACCGCTCTCTCGAAAGGCCTTTCATGCCCACTGCCGAGCAGCCCGTCCACGACCTCGTCGGCATCGGTTTCGGACCGTCCAACCTCGCCCTGGCCATCGCGCTGCGCGAGCGGCAGGCGCGTACCGGCGAGCGGATCGACGCGGTGTTCCTGGAGAAGCAACTCTCGTTCGGATGGCACCGCGGCATGCTCCTCGAAGGCACCACGATGCAGGTCTCCTTCCTCAAGGACCTGGTCACCATGCGCAATCCCACCAGCGAGTTCGGCTTTCTGTCCTACCTGAAGGCGCGCGGCCGGATGCTGGACTTCATCAACCACAAGACGATGTTCCCCTCCCGCATGGAGTTCCACGACTACCTGGAGTGGGCCGCGGCGCCGTTCGCCGACCAGGTCGAGTACGGCTCGGAGGTCGTCGCGGTCACCCCCGTCACCGTCGACGGCGCGGTGGAGTATCTCGACGTGGTGGTCCGCCAGGCCGACGGGGAGCTCAGCACCCGCCGCACCCGCAACCTGGTCGTCGCCGTCGGCCTGGTCCCGGTGCTGCCCGACGGGATGGTCGGCGACGACCGCGTCTGGCACAGCGAGGATCTCCTGGACAGGCTCCCCGCGCTGACGGACCCGCGCCGGTTGGTGGTGGTCGGCGCCGGCCAGAGCGCCGCCGAGGTGACCGACCACCTGCACGGCCGTTTCCCCGGCGCCGAGGTGTGCGCGGTCTTCTCCAAGTACGGCTACACCCCCGCCGACGACAGCTCCTTCGCCAACCGCATCTTCGACTCCGGCGCGGTCGACCACTACTTCGACGCGCCCGAGGCGGTCAAGGACAGGCTGCGCGCCTACCACGCCTCCACCAACTACTCGGTGGTCGACCTCGACCTCATCGACGAGCTGTACCGCAGGCACTACCAGGAGAAGGTGCGGGGCAGCCAGCGGCTGCGCATCCTCAACGCCTCCAGGCTCGTCGAGGTCGCCCGGGACGCCGAGGGCGTGCGCGCCACCGTCGAGTTCCTGCCCACCGGGGAGCGGACCGTCCTGGACGCCGACGCGCTCGTCTACGCCACTGGCTACCGGCCCGGCGACCCGCTGACCCTGCTGGGCGCGGTCGGCGAGCACTGCGAGCGGCTGCCCTCGGGCGCCCTGCGCATCGAGCGCGACTACCGGATCGCCACCTCCACGCACCTGCGCTGCGGCATCTACGTGCAGGGAGCCACCGAACACACCCACGGCCTGACCTCGACGCTGCTGTCGAACACCGCCGTGCGGGCCGGGGAGATCGTCGACGCGGTGGCCGGGCGGCTGCGCACCTCCTTCGCGTTCTCGCGCTGACAGCCGCTGCGGTGATGGCCCGGCCGTCACCGCAGCGCCCAGGCCACATCCCTGAGCAGGGCATGCCGCCAGCCCGCCCGATCGTGGCCCGAGGCCGACCGGGAGACCCGCACGGTCGCACCGGCCTGTTCGGCCAGGGTCTCGACCAGCTCGCAGTGCGGCAGCATCCGCGCCTCGTGCTCCCCCACGTCGAACGCGACCCGCAGTCCGGACAGGTCGGGGCGCTCCCGCAGGCGCGCGGCGACGGCGCCGCCGACCGGTCCCCCCATGGGGTCGGCCAGTTCGGCGGCGCCGGGCGTCCACCAGAACGACCCCGACTGGCAGGCGACGGCCGACACCAGCTCCGGAAACTCCAGGGCCGCGTACATCGCGCTCAGCCCGCCGAGGCTCTGCCCGGCGACCACCAGCCGGTCCAGGTCGGCGGGCACGCCGCTCTCGGCGACCAGCGGCAGCAGCTCGTCCCGGACCGCCTCCCACAGCTCGGCCACGCATCCGAACTCGGCCTCCCTGTCCTGGGCGGGCAGGAAGACGAGCGTGGCGGCGGGCATCTCGCCGTGGGCGACGGCCGAGTCGAACGCCGTCATGGCCGGGTGCAGGTACAGCCAGTCGTCCCCGTCGAGCAGCAGGACCACCGGCCCGCCGCCGCCCGCCGGGTGGACCCGCACGGTGCGCCGCCCGCCGAGCCGTTCGCTGGTCCAGCGGATCCGGGTGCGCGGGAGGGGCAGGACGTCTTCGGCGCCGACGGCGGGCCAGTGCGGCTGGGCGGGGGCGTCCGGGGTCGCGGCGATGGACCGGTCACCTCCCGCGCC
>NZ_JBSGFQ010000221.1:0-11114 GCF_053603495.1 Nonomuraea sp. NPDC004186
GGGGCGGGTGGCGCGTCGTGTCGCGGGGCGGGTGGCCCGGCGGGTGGCCCGGCGGGTGGCCCGGCGGGTGGCGGGGCGGGTGGCGGGGCGGGTGGCCCGGCGGGTGGCGGGGCGGGTGGCGGGGCGGGTGGCGGGGCGGGTGGCGGGGTGGCGTTGCCCGCCGGGTTCGTGGCGGCGGTCGAGAGGCGGCTGCGCGATCTGTCCGCCGAGGCGCGGCGGCTGCTGGAGGCGGCCTCCGTGCTGCGGCGGCCGTTCTCGGTGCACGAGGCGGCGGGGGTGCTGGGGGTGACGGCGGGGGCGCTGTTCGGGCATGTGGAGGAGGCCGTGAGGGCGGGCGCGCTCGTCGGTGAGGGGGATCGGCTGGCGTTCCGGCACGACCTCATCCGGGAGGCCGTCTACGGCGGGCTCGGCGCGCCCATCAGGACGGCGCTGCACCGGGAGGCGGCGTCCGTGCTGCGGGCCGAAGGACGGCCGCCCGCCGAGCTGGCCGAGCACCTGAGGCACGGCGCCCGCCGGGGGGACGCGGCGGCGGTCCGGGAGCTGCGGGCGGCTGCCGAGGAGATGACGGCCGCCGCCCCTTCGGCCGCCGCCGACCTGATGCTGCGTGCCCTCGAACTGGCCCACCCCCGCGACATCGCACCGGAGGCGACGCAAGGCACCACACCGGAGACCACGCCGAAGACTACGCCGGAGACCACGCGCCACCCCGCGCCAGAGGCCACGCGAGGCACCGCTCCGGAGGCCACGCGCGACGCCGCGCCGTTGGTGGCCGGGGCCGTACGGTTGCTGGCTTCGGCGGGGCGGCTGGGTGAGGCCAGGGAGCTCGCCGACCGCCTCGGCGTACCGCTCACGGCGGCCGAGGAGGCTGGGGTCGCGCTCGGGCTGGCCGAGGCGCTCAAGCACATCGGCGACGACCGGGGCGTCATCCGGCGGACCGGACAGGTGCTGGGCCGCTCGGGCGTGCCGGGTCGGGAGCGGGCGCGGCTGCTGGCCGTACGGGCCCATGCGCTGATGATGACCGGCGAGATCGACGCGGCCGCTGAGGCGGCGGCCGGCGCGGTCGCGGAGGGCGAGGTGTTCGCCCAGGTGGTGGGGTTGGAGGCGCGATCCACCGTGGCGCTGTTCCGGGGCGACCTCGACGGTGCGCTGCGGCACGCCGAACGGTCGGTCGAGCTGGCCGACGCGGCGGGCGGTGAGGCGGCCCACCGGCATCCGCGGTTGTGGCTGGGCGCGGCGATGGTGGCGCTGGACCGGTTCGAGGAGGCCGAGAGCCTGTACGCGGTGGTCGAACGGGAGGCCGGGCGGCTGGGCACGGCGTGGGCGCTGCCGCTGCTGCACCGGTTCAGGGCTGAGCTGCTGCTGGCCTGGGGGCGGCTCGACGACGCGGCGGCCGAGGCGGAGGCGGGGCTGCGGGTCGCCGGGCAGCTCTCGGCGATGGCGCTGGCCCCGGCGCTGCTCGGCGTGCTCGGCCACGTGGCGCTCCTCCGGGACGAGACGGAGGCGGCGCGTGGATACCTGGATCAGGGCCGCGAGATGGCCGGGGAGGGGCCCGGCCTGGTGTCCGAGGAGCTGCGGTGGCGGCGCGAGCTCCTCGACGAGGCGACGGGCGCCGCCCATGGCCGCAAGCTCCTCGGCGAGGTGACGGACACCTCCCATGGGCGCGATCTCCTCGGCGAGGCGGCGGGCACGGGCGTCTCCGATGGAGGCCCGTTCTATGGCGGTGCCCTGGCGTACCTGATCGTGCAGGAGCCGTGGACGGCGGCGCGGTGGCGGGCGGATCCGCGCGTGGTCGCGTGCGTGCGGGACCTCGCCCGCCGCAACCCCGGCGTCACGTCCCTCGCGGCCGGCCTCGCGCACGCGGAGGGCAGGCTGGAGGAGGCCGTCGAGCTGTACCGGAGCGCCCCGCGGCCGCTCGGGCTGGCGGCGGCCCTGGAGGAGGCGGGGCGGCGGGAGGAGGCCTTCGAGGTCTACCGGTCGTGCGGGGCCGCGGCGGGAAGAGTGCGGCGGGAGGTGACAGGGCGCGGGTGGGCGGCGCTGACGGCCTCCGAGCTGCGCGTCGTCCGGCTCGTCGCCCAGGGCATGACGAACCGGGAGGCGGCGGCCACCCTGTTCCTGTCGCCGCACACGGTCGACAGCCACCTCCGCCACGCGTTCGCCAAGCTGGGGGTGAACAGCCGGGTGGAGCTGACCAGGCAGGTGCTGGCGCACGAGCCCGGCCAATGAGTCAGCCCATGAGTCAGCCCGTGAGGTCGGCCTGGAGCACGGGCAGCAACTCGCGGGCGTCCTCCTCGGTGATCTCGATCCCGAGGCGCTCGCGCAGCCCCTCGGCCAGCTCCGCGGCCGTGCTCGCCGCCAGGTCCTCGGCGCGGACGCGGGCGTCGGCCGTGGTGCGCTGGGCCAGCACGTGGTGGACGAACGGCGAGCGGGGGCTGTTGGCGACGTAGAAGTTGGCCACCTCGAAGTCGCTCGGATAGTGCGGCTCGTCCGGGCGGAACGCGTACAGCTCGGCCGGGCCCGCGTGCAGCACCCGGAAGTCGCCGTCCCGGCCCAGCCGCCACTCCCACGGGCCGGACCGCGCCGTCGCCCCGTCCTCGAAGGCGATCGGCACCACCAGCCCCTCACCGCCGAAGCCCACGTCGGCCAGCCACGTGCGGCCGTCCGCCTCGACGGTGAGCGTGGCGTGCGAGCGCGGCAGGTGGCGGCGGCCCAGCCGGATCCTGGCCAGGTGCCGGGTCAGGACGAAGCCGAGGCGTTCGAGCGCGGCGGCGAACAGCAGGTTCTGCTCGTGGCAGTAGCCGCCGCGCCCGCCCGTGACGAGTTTGTCCTGGAGGCTGCCAACGTCGAGGGCGATGCCCCGGCCGAGGACGACGTCGAGGTTCTCGAAGGGGATGGAGCGCACGTGCGCGAGGTGCAGCGCGCGCAGCGTCTCATATGTCGGCGTGAGCGGGCCGCCGTGTCCGATCCTGGCCAGGTACGCCTCAAGATCGAGCTTGTCGATGTCCCATGTCATGAGATCGACGATCTCGTACGCGACGGCCCGCCCGCATCACGCGTTCACGGGATTCGCCGACAGGACGAGCCTGATGGCGAAGTTGTGATAGCCGGCGCGTTCGAACGCCCTGGCCATCGGCATGTTGCCGGAGTCCGTGTCCGCCAGGATCCGCTGGACCCCGCGCTCGGCGTGGACGCGGGTGATCTCGCCGAGCAGGTCGTCCACGTACCCGTGGCCCCGGTGCTCGGGCACCACGCCGAGGTAGCCGACCACGGGCCCGCCGTCGTTGGCCGAGGGCAGGGCGACCCCGACGAGATCCCCGCTCTTGTCGTACGCCAGCCGCCACCACGACCGGTCGCCCCGCATGGACCGGTTGTCGCGGACGTCCTCGCGCGCCTGCTCCAGGGGGTCCATGGTGCCCAGGGCCTGCCGGGTGTGGAAGTCGAGCGTACCGACGGCCACCCGGCGGAACGCCTCCACGAACACCTCGTCGTCGTCATCCCCACGGAAGACGAGCCGGTCGGACGGCTCGGGGACGGGCCCGTCCGTCCATTCGTACCGGAGCCGTTCCAGCTCCTCGGTCAGCCCGGCGCGGCCGGCCGCCTCCCAGCGCCAGGCGATGGCCGCCGATGCCTTCGGGTGGTCGCGCCAGCCGCGGGTGACGAACACGTGGTACTCGATCGCCCGCCCGTACGCGTCGTGGGCGCGGCGCAGCAGCTCCGCGGCCAGCCCCACGCGATCGTCCACCGACGGATGGACGTACACGCAGTCGAGCGCGAGGGGCCTGTCGCCGTCGGGGAAGCTCCACCAGACGGCGCGGGCCAGGATCTCACCGTCGTCGGCGACGGCGAGCCAGATGCGGTCGTATCGGTAGTTGCCGCTCTCCAGGAACGAGAGCAGGCGTTCGGGATGTGCCCAGCTGATGAACTCGTCGACGACGCAGCCGAGCAGGCGGTCTAGATCGTCCTCGACCGCGGGACGGAAAAGCACAATTCCTCCGAGAAGTAGAAGCGGGCACAGCGAGTGCCCGAAGTAGTGCCGAACATCTCAGCCCCTCCTTTCTTCCGACTTTTCGGCGTCACGGGGCACTGTAGCGGAAATATCGCGACAGGATGGGCTCGTGAGGTCCTACGACGACACCCTGCCCCTGCAGCCCCCGATCCGGCTGCCCGAGGAGGCCACGCTCGCGGCGGCCGTCCGTGCCGCTCCCCTGGCCGAGGAGCTGAAGCCGGAGGGCTCCGACGCGGAGGTCCTGACCTTCTGGGCGGGCCACTGCCGCGAACGGCTGGCCGCCGACCAGGGGCTGCTGCTGGAGCTCATCAGGATGTTCCTGTCGCGCGAGCCGCATCCGGGCGCCGTGCCCGAGGTGCTGACCGGGCTTGGCCTGGTACGCCAGGCGGAGCCGTACACGCTGAGCTGGCTCGGCCTGTGGGCGGCGCGGCTGATCATCGCGGAGACCACCGGGCAGGAGGTGCCGGTCATCGGGTCGCTCGCGGACGCCGACGCCACCAAGCTGCTGCACGGCCTGCGCTCCTACCCGGAGACGGAACGCGGCGAGGAGCTGGCCGGGTGGCTCAAGGGCCGGGACCCGGACGCGGCGGTGGCCGAGATCGCCTCGGCGCTGGCCCCGGTGAGCCCGCTCAGCCGGGCGGTCGGCGTGGAGCTGCTGTCGTCGGACTTCGGCGAGGAGGGGAAGCGGGCGCTGGCCGGGCTGCTGGAGGAGCCCGGGCTCGGGGCGGTGATCGCCACCAGGACGGAGCGTGACGACCGCCCGGCCGCCCCGGAGGAGATCGCCTGGGTGTTCGTGGACATGGCGGCGGCGCTGCTGGAGTTCGGGGGCGAGGCGGGCGAGGTGATCGAGTCGATCGCCATGGGGATGGACGCGGAGGAGCAGGCGGGGACGATCGCGATCCTGGCGTTCGGGGACCATCCGTGGACGGGGCAGGTGCTGCGGGTGCTCATCGACCACCACCCCGACGAGCGCGTCGCCGCCGCGGCCCGCAAGGCCCTGCGCCGGCTGCACGGGCTCGCGGACCTGCGCGGCTGACGGTCCGGGGGTGGCCCGGGGTGCGCCGGGTGCCCGGGACGGCGGCGGGCGGCGGTAGAGTCGGCCCGGTGACGACGCATGCGATCTCCCCGCAGACCGGCATCCTGGGTGACGCGTTCGCCTGTGAGTGCGGCGCCGTGCTCGCCGGGCGGATGACGGCCGAGCTGCACGCCGCCGAGAACGGCCTGTGCTCGGTCTGCCTCGGATCCGGCCAGGAGGAGATGGCGCCCGGGCTGACGCACGGCTGCACGGCGTGCGCGGCCACCGGGGGCCGCAAGGAGCAGGTCATCTGGCAGCTCGCCTACGCCGAGGCCGAGCACCTCATCACGATCGCCGTCGTACGCGGGATCGTGGCGAACTTCGACGGCCCGTTCCACCTGTCGGAGGCCGCCGACGCGGTGCGGACCGGGATGGGGCTGCCCGCCGGACGGCTGCCGGTCGGCCCGCGGGTACGCGACCTGCTGCTGGAGATGCAGGCCGCGGGCGAGATCACCATGCTGTCGGCGCCGGACGAGATGATCGGCTCGGACATGGTCCTCTACCGCGACCCCCAGTGGCAGCGGGCCCACACCCTGGGCCTGTGACCCACCCGGCGCGTGCCGGGGACGCGCGCCGTGGCGGCGGGCGTCGTCAGGCGCGGCAGATGATCTCGCCGTGGACGATGGAGATCCAGCCGTCCTCGGCCTCCGCCCACTTCAGCCACCCCTGCGAGATCCGCCGCAGGTCGGCCTCCGTGGCCGCGCCGGTCGACAGGGCCTGCTCGGCCATGGCGGAGCCCAGGATGCGGTCCGCCCACATCCCGCCCCACCAGGCCCGGTCCTCCGGCGTGGCGAAGCACCACGTCGAGGAGGTGGCGGTGACGTCGGTGAAGCCCGCCGCCCTGGCCCACGACAGCAGCCGCCGACCCGCGTCCGGCTCGCCGCCGTTCGCCCGCGCGAGCCTCTGGTACAGCGCCATCCACTCGTCCAGCTCCGGCAGCAGCGGATACCAGGCGAACGCCGCGTAGTCGCTGTCGCGCGCCGCCACGTACCCGGTCGGCTTGGTCACCCGGCCCATCTCCCGCAGCGCCCGCACCGGGTCGCCGACGTGCTGCAGCACCTGGTGCGCGTGGACCACGCAGAACGTGTCGTCGGGGAAGTCGAGGGCGTGCGCGTCCGCGACGGCGAAGTCGACGCTGTCCAGCCCCCTGGCGGTGATCTCGGCCCTGGACAGCTCGAGCGCCTCCTCGGTCACCTCCGACGCCGTCAGGTGGCCGACCAGGCCCGCCAGGTCGGCGGCGATCGTGCCGGGGCCGCTGCCCACGTCCAGCACCTTCATGTGCGGCTTGAGGTGGGGCAGCAGGTACGCGGCCGAGTTCTCGGCGGTGCGCCAGCGGTGCGAGCGCAGCACGGACTCATGGTGGCCATGCGTGTACACGGCGTTCATCGGCAAACTCCTTCGTCTCCGCTCCGACGCCGATCACTCTAGCGCTGGTCTCATCATCCAAGAAGAAACGTCTTGAATATCGAGACGGCGAAGAGACCGTAAACTTTGTTGCGAAACGTTCGCAAATTCGGAGAGAGGCGTTGGTCGTGGGAGAGGTCCGGCCGATCGTGCACGTCGGAGACCCGGTGCTGCATCACCCGTGCGAGCCGGTCACCCGGTTCGACGACGCGCTGGCGGCGCTGGTGGAGGACATGTTCGCGAGCATGTACGCGGCGGAGGGCGTGGGCCTGGCCGCCAACCAGATCGGCGTGGCCCTGCGCGTGTTCATCTACGACTGCCCGGACGCGGACGGGGAGCACCACAAGGGCGTCGTCGTCAACCCCACCCTGGAGCTCCCCGGGGTGGGCGAGCGCCATCTCGACGCGGACGACGAGGGCTGCCTGTCGGTGCCCGGCCAGTACGCGCCGCTCCCCCGCCCCGACCACGCCACCGTGCACGGGTTCGACGCCGCCGGGGAGCCCGTCACGGTCGAGGGGACGGGGCTGCTGGCCCGCTGCCTCCAGCACGAGACCGACCATCTCGACGGCTACCTGTACATCGACCGCCTTCCCGCCAAACGCCGCAAGCGGGTGCTGGCCGCCTACGAGGAGGCCCGTTCCACTATCGCGGACAAAGCACCGCTATAGTGGAGGAATGGAAGGCGAAGGGGTCCTGTCGAGCGGCCTGTCGATGGCCGAGCTCGGGCTGCGGATCCGCACGGAGCGGCGGGCGCGCGGGCTGACCGTCGAGCGGCTGGCCACGCTGAGCGGCATCAGCCGGAGCATGGTCTCGGAGGTCGAGCGGGGCGCCAAGACCCCGACGGTGCTGGTGCTCGACCGGCTGGCCACGGCGCTCGGCACGTCGATCGGCCGGCTGCTCGACGAGCCGGCGCACTCGGCGATGCGCGTGCTGCGCCACGCCGGGCAGCGGGTCCTGCGCGACCCGTCCGGCTGGGAGCGCCGCGTGTTGTCGCCGGTGCTCGGGGACGTGGAGTTCGAGTTCATGCGGACGACCCTCGGGCCCGGAGTGGACGCGGGCGAGTTCGCGCCGCACGCGCCGGGGTCGCGGGAGTACCTCGCGGTCGAGCGCGGCAGCCTGCGGCTGACGATCAACGGCAGGCCGTACGAGCTGGCGACCGGCGACTCGGCCTACTACCCCGGCGACTGCCGCCACGCCTTCGCCAACGACGGCGCCGACGACTGCGTCTACTACCTCGCCATGGAGCTGGGCGGCGCCGGACAGCACGACCCCTGGAAGGAGCCCTCCGATGGCTGATCTCCACCCGACCGACGTGGCCGCGGCGGCGGCGATCGCCGCCGAGCACCTGGCGGGCCTCGGCGAGCGGCCCGTGTGGCGGCCCGTGCCGGAGGCCGAGCGGGCCTGGCTGAGCGGTCAGGAGCTGCCCGAGCGCGGGCGGCCCCTCGGCGAGCTGCTCGAGGACGCCCGTACGCATGTGCTGCCGTACCCCATGGGCAACGGCCACCCCCGCTTCTTCGGCTGGGTGAACTCCCCGCCCAACCCCGCGGGCGTGCTCGTCGAGCCGCTGGCCGCCGCCTTCAACCCGAGCTGCGCCGGCGGCGACCACGCGGGCCCGCACCTGGAGCGCGCGGTGGTGCGGTGGCTGGCCGAGCTGGTCGGCTTCCCGCACCCGCCGGGTGGCGGCTTGCTGACCAGCGGCGCCTCCATGGCCACCGTGATCTGCCTGGCCACCGCCCGCCAGCGGGCCGCGCTCGCCGACGGCTGGGACGCCCGCGAGGAGGGCCTGTCCGGGCGGCCGCCCATGGTCATGTACGTCACCGAGGAGGGCCACAGCTGCCTGCACAAGGCCGCCCAGCTCCTCGGCCTCGGATCGCGGCAGGTCCGCGTGGTCCCGGTGGACGGCGCGTACCGGATGGACGTGGGCGCGCTCCGCACCATGGTCGAGGAGGACCTGCGGGCGGGCCTGCGGCCGTTCTGCGTGGCGGGCAGCGCGGGCACCGTCAACTCCGGCGCGGTCGACCCGCTCGACGAGATCGCCGACGTGGCCGCCGAGCACGGGCTCTGGTTCCACGTGGACGGCGCGTACGGCGCGCTCGGCGTCCTGGCCGACGGCGCCGCGCCGCATTACGCGGGCCTGGAGCGGGCCGACTCGCTGGCCCTCGACCCGCACAAGTGGCTCGGCGTCCCGGTGGGCTGCGGCTGCGCCCTGCTGCGCGACCCGGGGGCGGCGCGGGCCGCGTTCAGCCTGGTGCCGTCGTACCTGATCGACGACAACGCGGGCGATCTGGGGTGGTTCTCCGAGTACGGGCCCGAGCAGACCCGCCCGTTCCGCGCGCTGAAGACCTGGGCCACGCTGTCGCACCTGGGCCGCTCCGGCGTCGAGCGCCTGGTGAACCACACGACCGGGCTGGCCCGCACGCTCGCCGCCATGGTCGAGGAGGCCGCCGACTTCGAGCTGCTCGCTCCGGTCACCACCTCGATCACCGCCTTCCGTTACCGGCCCGGCCCGGACAGGTCGGACGCTGATGACCTGGATGCCCTCAACCGGGCGATCCCGGGCGCGGTTCAGGCGCGCGGGAACGCGTTCATCACCGGCACCCGGCTGGGCGGCCGCGACGCGCTGCGCGCCTGCTTCCTGCACCCGGACACCACCGAGCGGGACCTGACCGTCCTGCTGGAGGAGATCCGCCTGGCGGCCAAGACGTTCTAGCCGAACGCAGAGACCCGGCAAAGGCCGGTGAGCCGCGCATCCGCCGGGGTAGGGGGTCGGGGACCGATCAGGCAGGAGGATCCCCATGGCCGACACCGTGGCAGAGGTGATGACGTCCCACCCGGCGGCGGTCGAGGCCGACCAGCCGGTGTCCGTCGCGGCCGCGCTGATGCGCGACCACGACACCGGCGCCGTGATCGTCAACGAGAACGGCCGGATCCAGGGCATCATCACCGATCGCGACATCGCCGTGCGCGTCGTGGCGGCCGAGAAGTCCTCCCAGACGCCGGTACGCGAGGCGTGCAGCCCGTACGTCGAGGCCATCGACCCCGACACCACCATCGACCAGGCGGTGCGGATCATGCGCTCGCACGCCGTCCGCCGCCTGCCGGTGCTGGAGGACGGCCGCGCGGTCGGCATCGTCAGCCTCGGCGACCTGGCCCTGGAGCGCGACCCGCACTCCGCGCTCGCCGACATTTCGGCCGCGGAGGGCAACCAGTAACGTTTGCCCCGTGTTCACAGTCGACGATGTACGGCAGTTCGCCCGCACGCTCCCCCGCTCGTCGGAGCACCTCATCCGGGACCGGGTCAAGTTCCGCGTAGGCAAGATCGTCTACGTGGCGTTCTCGCGCGACGAGACGCTGATGGGCTTCGGGTTCCCGAAGGAGGAGCGCGCCGCGCTGGTGGCGGCCGAGCCGGACAAGTTCCTCATGCCCGGAGAGTCCGACCTGCGCTTCAACTGGGTGGTGGCGCGCATGGACGCCCTCGACCCGGCCGAGATGCGGGAGCTGGTCCTGGAGGCGTGGCGGATGTGCGTGCCGAAGAAGGTGCGCCTGGAACAGCAGGCCCAGGCCCTGTGACTCGCCCGCGGCAGCTCAACGGGGTCGCAGGCCCGCGGCCATCGCCCTCACCTCGGCGGTCGTCATCGGCTTCCCGCCGACGCCCCAGTCGCCGCTCTTGACCTCCTCCACGATGACCAGGGTCAGCGGGCGCATGTTCTCGCCCTCGATGGCGACCATCACGTCGGTCAGCTTCTCCACCATCTCGGCCTTCTGAGCGGCACTGAAAACGCCCTCGATGACCTTCACGTTGATGAGCGGCATGGCTTCCCTCCTCCAGCGGACCTGCCCCCGCGCCTAAGGGGCAAACCCGGCCAGCCGCCGTCGCAGCCAGTGCAGCGACGCCTTGCCCAGCGCGGTGGCCATGTCGATCAGGTGGCGATCGGCGCCCGGCCCGGCGCCGGCCGCCAGCCGCAGCAGGAAGCCGGCGTGCGTGGCGAGGAAGGCGTCGATCGCCTCCGGGGGAAGGTCGCGGGTCAGCGGATGCCGCTGGGCGAACGGCTGCGGGTCCACCCCGCTCAGCGAGGCGCTCGACAGCAGGGTGAGCACGTCGCAGTGCGCGGCCCCGACCCACGCGTGGGGCCAGTCGACGACGAGGACGCGGTCCGGGGTGAGCATGATGTTGAACGGATAGAGATCTCCGTGCAGGAGCGTCTCACCCGCCAGGTACGGCGCGGCCGCCTCCTCCAGCGCGACCAGTTCGTCCAGATGATCGCCGGCCCACCGCGACGGCATGGCGCCGCCCTCGTCCGCCAGCGCGCGCCACCCGCCGAGCCGTGGCCGGGCGAGCACGGCCGGGTCGATCGGCGACGGGGTCAGCACCCGCGCCAGCCCGGTCGCGGCGGCGAGCACCCGGTCGAGCTCGTCGCGTACCCACGGCTGGGCCGGCAGCCGTCCCTCGACGTCCTCGAACACCAGGGCCACCCACGTGCCGTCGTCATGGGCGTGGAGCAGCCGGGGGGGCGGCGCCCCGGCGGGGAGCCGCCGGGCGTCCGCGAGCTCCCGGCGGTGGGACTGGGCCACCCCCGCCGCCCCCCGCGCGCTCGCCGCCGGGTCCAACGCCCCCCCCCCCCCGGCGGGGCG
>NZ_JBSGFQ010000222.1:0-11100 GCF_053603495.1 Nonomuraea sp. NPDC004186
GCAACGGCGTCCAGCGGATCGAGAGCCCGTCCATGACGCTCACCCCGCATCCGGGAACACGGTCGGGTCGGGCATCGTGACCTCCTTGTTCGACGATGTACGACCAGTCTGGCGGGCGGCACGCATCTGGACATCCGCGCTGCACACGGTGCCACCACTGAGCCGCTACGGAACAGCCACTGACGTACGCCATCCTGGCAGGCGTGGATCCGGGGTCATGCTCTCGCGGAAGTTGATGCGCTCGGCGATGACCTCGACGGTCTCCCCGCTGCTGGTCGTGGACTTCTTCGTCCGGGTCTGCAACCGCTGTTCCCAGGCGGCGGCAATCTCGGCAGGCAGTCGCGTGTGTCGATGCCGGGGTGATGCCGCTCGATGTCGGCCCAGAATTGGCTCCCGAGTGGGTAGGCCAGCGTCCTCAGACTGACGTAGCCCAGGGCGGGCCGGCGCTCTTCCAAGTACTCCACCAGCATCCGTTAGAAGACTGCGGCGTCAATCGCTATCTTGGGTTCTTGGCCCTTTCTCGCAGGTCAGAACGAGATGATCTTGTTAGCCTTGTAAGGCACGGTGCTGAACCGGGCAGCCATAAGCGCGAGGTTCGCGGCCCTGTCCCTCAAGCGCGGTGAGCACCAGGAGGTGGTCGGCGTTCCCCGGCAGCGGCGGCCGTGGCGCGGTATCGGCCAGCGCGTCCGCCGTTCATCCCTTGCATGGGCCCGGAATCCCCAGAGGTGCGTTGGTGTTGCCGCCGCCGACCACCAGCGCGTCGGCTTCGGCCAGCGCCGGCTCGGGGTTCTGCGCCAGGTGTCGGCCACAGCCGTGATGTTCGGCATGGTGCTGCGGTGGAAGTTGGCCGTGTCCGCCAGCCACTGGCGTGCCGCCTCGGGCGCGCTCTCCACTCGTGCCTCCAGGTCTGCCACGACCGCGCTCTGCCGCTCGGCCAGGTCTCGCACGGCCTGGGTGATCTGCTCGATCAGCGGTGGCTCGGGTGGTGGGGCGAAGTATTCGGCGGGGAAGTCCAGTTCGATGATCTGGGTGCCCTGATAGGTCGTGGGCTCGGATACTTCGTGGCTGAGCACGACGGCGGGATCGTCCTTCTGGAAGCTACTGGCGTCGGCCAGGATGGTCTTCCGCTCGCAGTAACGCCCTGCGCGCCAAGACCGACAAGTCGCCGCACACGCTGGGTCATGACGGCCACCCCGATACCGCATACCGTCGCCATGGTCGCCTACGGCAACCATCGGAGCGCCCCCCTCCGTGACGAACCCTACTCGGGGTCCGCAGTCCGGAAGGTTGGGGGCAGGGCAACCTTCCGAGGTGATGCCACAGGCGGTGGTGGGCCAGGTCGGCGAGAAATGGGGTACGGCAGAACCCGGCGCAGAGGCGGTCAGCGAGCACGGGGCCAGCTAAGTCAGCGAGCGAAGATGGTCTGGGTAGGGCCGCAGGTCATGGACTCCCATGCCGTCCACCGACAGACGGAGGCGCCGATGTGGGTGATTTCCTCGACCGGCCCGTCAAGGTACATCTGGAACGGTGTCGTAGTCTCCAACGCCGTCGGCGAGCAGGCAGGATCCGAGTATGACCACCGCTTGATGTAATATCCGGCGCCCGCAGGCTGGTAGCTGGTCTCGATGAAGGCCCTGGCACACTGGCCGGCGTATGCCCAGATCTCCCCGTCGACCACGCCGTTCTCGTACGTCCCGGACATCGAGGCGAGGTACGTCGGGTGGTACAGAGGACCCCAGAACACTAGGAACAGTGCCACGAGTTTTGTCATGGTCAACAGCGTCAGGGATCACCGGCGGCGCCGCATGAGTAGGGCATGCTCAACTTACGCCGGGCGATCAGCACGACAGGCAGAGGATGCCGATACACGAAGTCATTCGACCCGGATGTCCTCGTTCACCACGGCGGACGCCTGGATCGCGTCAGCTGGATGTTGGTCACCCGTGCCGTCCAGCCGGGGATTGCATGGCATGACGGGACGATGGAGCCGGGCTCCGTAAAGGTGAAGGCATGCTATATGGCGCCTGGCGCGGCACTGGCAGGTTGAACAGCGCGAATTGATCCATCGGGGCCTCGCCGGGTGGATAGTCGGCCGCGAGCCTGCAGGTCACCTGATGTACGGCGGAGTCGTAGTCGTTCCGCAGCGAGAAGTACGCGCTCGCCAGATAGGAGCCTGCGGGCACGGACAATCTGGCGACCGGCTTGAGCGTGTCCTGGAACTCGATGTTTTCGTGTGCAGGGTTGTGCACAGGTGAGCGGGGCAGTGCGTTCCGCATGCCACTCAGTTTGTCGCTCAGCGTGCTCTCCGTACCACAGCGTCCAGATCATCGCCCGTCTCGAGGCTTAATGACCGCGCATACACCATCGTCATGGGCCAGAGCGGTGACCACCTGGAAGTCCCCGCCAACACCGGCCTGGAACTACACGGCAGTCGCCTCGACTATCCTGCTGCCGCCCGACGACCACCTGGCCGGCGTCGGCTCGCTGTCGGATGCGGACCTGCCCGACGGCCTGGTCGTCGCCGAGGACGGCGTCGCGTTGGCGACCCGGTGGATCGTCCACGGCGACGAGGACGTCAAGGTTGAGGCAGGCGCATGGACATCTGCTACGGACTGCTGGAACCCAGCGTGGAGGAGCATTCCGTCCTGGATGCCGTCATCTCACCTTCATACACAAGACCTCGGCCCTTATCGACCCCGATCCGCTGCGCGTCGGCGTTGCTATGACCCACCATCCGTTGACGGGCTCTCCGGGCCTACCTACGCTCGCGCCCTGCTGGTCCTCAGGGATGAGCGCCGGTTGGGATTTCTCAATGGTCCAATCAGCGACAATGGTCCCATGGAAGCCGCCGCCGGTGGCGACCTCGCCTGGCTCGCACGCCGCGAAGGTGGAGGCTCTCTCCCCCTGGGGGACGCGGACGTCGGCGCCAACTCGTAAGACGGGCCCGCTGGCACCCACGCCAGGCGGCCCTTGGGGCCCCTGGGCACCCTGTGGGCCTTGTGGGCCAGCCGGACCCTGTGATCCGACCTGGTTCCAGCTGATCGGTGTTTCGACGACCAGGCATCGCTGTCCCTCGGCGCGATCGATGACCCGCAGAACTCCGGTCAGCTTGGCGACGCAGCCGTTGAACACGCCGTCTCCATCGGGGATGGCGGCATACGCCACCACCCCGCCGCCGAGCACGAGGACGCCTGCTCCGGTCAGAACGCCCAGGGTTCGCTTCAGTGCCATGTGTCCTCCGAGATTCAGGCCTGAGCTTGCTACGGGAACTCTGGTTCCTGCGCCGCGTTCGCGCATGAGTAGGCCTCTACTCAAGTGCCGATAGCTGCTGCGCATCGGGCAATGCCCTCAAACCGATCTATGACATTCTCAATCGCACCGTCGATAACGCCGTGAAGCGGGACAAGGTCAAACGGAACATAGTTGGCCTGTGCGACGTCCCCTAGGGATGTGCTGGACGGTACACAACGTCGAAGGCCCAGGCCCAGGCGCTCGTACTCGGCATACACCGCGGTGCCCCGCGGGCCTTCCGCCGCCTGGACCACGACCCGTCGCTTATCTGGGGTGGTTGAGCGAAAGCGCTGGTCAGGAGCTCGGGAAGGTGTAAGGCACGTCAGCCACGTAGGAGTTCTCCGAGTTGTGCTTCTCGGTCTGCGCGGATGCGCTGGAGGGCCTGGCGGAGGCGTTCGGCGGGGACTTCGAACGCTGCGAAGTGTCTGGGATTGCCGTACTGGTACGGCCCGTACACCGGCGGCCGCCAGTCGCCGTCGACCATGGCTCCGCGCTGGAGCACGTCCCGGTTGAAGAACGGCGCGGATGCCCAGCGACCCCGCTCCGGCTGGTCCAAATCGCTCTCCCGGGCTTGCTCTCCGCCCATCTTGTCCTCGGCCCGTCCGGCGAGCTCCCAGTCCCGGTAGGTGTCGGGGTGCCACCCGAGGGCGGCGGCGATCTGGACGCGGCTCTTGCCCACTCGCACGCGCAGATGCACGATCCGCTCGCCGTCGCGCAGGTCACACAGGTCGAGAGGTTCGGGCGAGCCGACCGCACGAGCCAGCCGCGGCAGGACCGGAGCGCGAGGGCGGCGGGTGCCGGCCAAGTAGAAGTTCACCGCCCGCTCCGACAGACCGGCAGCGGCCGCGATCTCCGCCACTGTCAGCCCCTGTGCCTCCCGAGCGGCGCGTGGGCGCAGGCAGTCGTACCCGCAGTCGGCCTCCGACACGGAACCTCCAGCAGACGATGGTGCGGGTCTTGCCGGACGCCGACGTGCCACATTCCCCTGAACTAACCGTGGAGACGGACGGGGGTCCGACGGTGCGCTGCGTACGCTTCCACCGTTTGTTCAGGGCGAAGTCTGGAGCACGGCACATCCCTTACGCAGCTGACGTGACAGAACAACCCCTGGATGTCCGTAAGCCACGTGCGCACCACCCCCACATGCCCTACGTGCCTGACGCCTCACGGCGACCCCAGATAACGCCGGCGCCTTCAGCACCTGCGCCCAGCTGACCTCACCTGCAGCGACAGGGTTGTTCGACAAGGCGATCATCCAGTGCGGTGGCTGCTCGATGCGCCAGCTGGGCATCGACCCCGCCGGAGGAGACACGATCTGGCCGTCCCGGCAGGCCGGCGAGCGCATCGCCGCAGCTGTCGCCGAGCCGGTCGCATGCACGGACGCGACGCGGACGATGCCCTGCCCGCGCACCGTCTTCGGCCGGGCCGCGAAGCGGGTGTCGGCAAGGTATCCGGACGGCGCCCACGGCTCGCCTTCCCTGGCATGGGCGGCCATCGCCACCGACCGCGGCTGGACCTGCCCGACCCTCTCGGGCAACCGCCTGCTCGCCCGCAAGACCGCCGTCTATCAGTACGAGTTCGCCGACAGCGACGCCCCCAGACCGGCCGGTTTCCCCGTCCCCCGCACCTTTCCCCTGGGTGCCTACCACGGCGCCGAACTGTCCTGTCTCTTCGACGGATTGGGAGCCGCCATCGACACCCGTTCCTCATCCGGCCAGCGCCGGCTGGCCGACCAGATGATCGGCTACTGGACCGACTTCGCCGCCACGGGCAACCCGAACGGTCCCGGCCTGCCCCCGCTGGAAGCCGCTGACCAGTACCAGCGCGAACGATGTCCACACCCTGACCCCGGATGGACGCGACGGAGATGTCGCAGCACAACATCACTGCCGCTACTGGGCCACGCACAGCTGAGGGGACCTTCTCACCCTCAGCCCGTCGCGCCGTCACGATAAGGGTCAAGCAGCCGGCGGCTGATTCGACGGATCGAGGCCACGTTCGGAACGTGGGGTTCAGTCCCCGACCTGCCCGGTCACAGTCGTGCCGTCCAGTCCGGCGAGCAGGTCGCGCAGCAGGTCGGCGAGCTGGTCGCGGCGTTCGGGCGCGAGGTGGCCGATGAGGCGGTCCTCGGTGGCGAGCAGGTCGGCGACGACGCGGTCGAGCAGGGCGTTGCCCGCGTCGGTGAGGGCGACCGCGCGCGCGTGGTAGCCCGACCCGGCGGTGGTCCGTTCGACCAGCCCGGCCCGGGCCGCCCGCTCCACGCGCTGGGTGATCGCGCCGCGCGTCACCATGCACGCCTCGGCCAGCTCGCCCGCTCTCATCCGGTACGGCGGGCCGCTACGCCGCAGCGTGGACAGCAGATCCAGCGTCGCGACGTCCACGCCCAGCTTCGCCAGGAGGCGGCGACGCTCGTCGCCGAAGACCTTGGCCGCCCACCAGATCCGGGTGATGACTCCGATCGACTCCACCGGGACGCCCGGCAGCTCGCGCCGCCAGGCGTCCTGGATGGCGTCGGCGCCGTCGCGCGGCGGGTCAGCGGCCACGTTCGGCGCCGCCGTTCACCTGGATGATCTGCGCGGTGACGTGCCCGGCATCGGGCGAGGCGAGCCAGTGCACGGTCCCGGCGATGTCCTGCGGCGTGCCGGGCCTACCGGTGTGGGTCTGCGCGACGAGCGTCGCGCGGCGTCCGTCGTCCAGGGTGCCGCCGAAGAACTCGGTGTCCTCGATGAACCCCGGGGCGACCACGTTCACCGTGATGCCGCGCGGTCCGAGAGCGGTGGCCAGGTCGAACGCGTACGGGTGCAGGGCCGCCTTCATCGGGCCGTAGGAGGTGCCGCCCGAACCCCGCAAGGCCGCGATCGAGCTGATGAACACGATCCGCCCGGACGGGTTGAGCAGCTCGCGGAACGCCTCGGTCGCCAGCACCGACGTCAGCACGTTGGCCCGGAAGTTGCCCGTCCACCGCTCCGCGAGGCCGCCGGAACCGCCGTGCGTCTCGACGTTGCCGCCCGCGTTGTTGACCAGCACGTCGATCGTGGCGAAGCGTTCGGTCAGGTCGGCGCGCACGCGCTCGACCTGCGCCGGCTCGCTCAGGTCGGCCGGCAGCGCGGTGGCGCCGATCTCCTTGGCTGCCTGCTCCAGCGTGTCGGCGCGGCGGCCGATGATCACGACTCGGTCGCCGTCGGCAGCGAAGCGCGCTGCCACCGCCTTGCCGATGCCGGTGCCCCCGCCGGTGACCACCGTTCTGCGTGTCATGTTCATCCCTCCTTGGAGTTTAGACCTAAAGTCAGCCTAGCAAAGGGAACTGGATGCCCTCGAGGGCGGCGGGACGCTCCAAGGTGGCGGAGGCCGTGCAGCACTGCTCAACGCAGCCTACGCGGGACGGCCCAGTGCTCCCGAAGCTACGGCGAGGGGCAAGTCTCGACGGGGCACGCCACGTAAGCCGGAAAGGGGCAACGGCGATCAGCGCACTGGCCAGAACGTCAATTCTGCTCGACCCCTCTGGATAACGATCATGTAGCGCCTGCTTGGATGCAGGGCCACGGGCGGCTAAATGGGGGGATGACATAATCACGCCAAGAAATCATGGAGCAGCAGGCCGACATCATCCGCCTGCTGCTCCACCGCATCCACGCCCCGCTCCTCGACCCCGAGCGTGTCCGCGGCGTTCTGCCAGTCGCGGCTCCGGCCGAGGCGATCAGGGTGGTCGTCGGCGCCGCCGGCGCCTGCCGGGCTGACCGGCTGACGGCCTACGAGATCCCCTTGCGCGAGGACGACGGCCTGCGCAGCGGTTACGACGGCATCGCCCTGTTGCGCGCTGTGCTCACCACCCCACGCTCGCTCGGCGCCGGTGTCGGCGCCGTGATGGGCATGCCCCTCGTCCGGGTGGACCCCGCAGTCGTCGAGCTCGCCGAAAGCACACCGGACGATCAAAGGTGCATCGAACCGTGTGTCCGAACCCCGCTTGCGGCAGACCAGCGAGGTACGACGCGGGGGACCGGGGGAGAAGGGCACCGTCCGCGAAGCGGCCATGGTGACGGGGGCAACGCCCCTATGCCATGGTGACGGCATGTCCGAAGATCAGATCCCCACGCCGGTCCCGCTTCCCCCGCCCCTGCGCTACCTGACTGAAGCCGAGGACAACGCCGTCTGGGGTGTCATCGTCGCCGAACCACCAGAGAATCGGGATACGGCCCAGCTCCTCATCTTCCGTGCTCTGGGCGTTTTAGGCCTGTTCGGGCAGCCGGGAGTGAATTTCCCCGAAGGGTTCTGCAACGCACTGAAACTGGCATGGGACACCACACAGCAGTTCGACAGCATATATCTCGGGATGTGGTTCCGATGCAACAACGTTCCCGGCCACAGCGGCATCGACCACTACACCGTCGGAATGGATTGGTCTGACGGCGAGCCCGGCTCTGTGCCCGCCACCGGGACAGACTGACGGCCTCACGGCGCGCTGCGCAGCTCAGGGCTCAATCGTTATCTTGGGTTGTTGGCCTATTCCCGCAGGTCAGAGCGCGACGATCTTGTCAGGCACGTAAGGCACGTGGACCGTACGGGCGATGGAGGAAGGGCGACTACTTGGAGGAGAGCGAAGGCGTGTGGCGCGACCAGCTCGACGAAGGAGCCGGAATGCCTTGCCTGGGCGGCCCGCCGACCGGCGGTTGTCCCAACAGCCCGAGACCGCGAACTGCCGCCGTGCCGATCACGGACGATGAGCGCTCAACCATCACTGGAGTGGGCACTTACGGAGCGCGCGTCGTAGGCCCGCTGCCGGGCGCCGATGTCGTCGGCGTGTTCGACCGCCCAGGTGTAGAGGTGCAAGAACGGCTCACGCAGCGACTCGCCGAGTGGCGTGAGCGAGTACTCCACCCCTACGGGCGAGGTCGGCAGGACACGGCGTTCGATCATGCCGTTGCGTTCCAGACGACGCAGGGTCTGGGTGAGCACGCGCTGGGTGACTCCCTCGAGCCGGCGCTTGATCTGGTTGAACCGTTTCGGCTCGGCCAACACCGCCATCGTCATCATCGACCACTTGTCCGCGATCTGGTCGAGGATCGGACGGGTCGGGCAGTCGGCGCGGAAGGTCCAGTCCGGCTCGCTGGTATCGGTCACCTAGGTATCCTCCGCGATGCTTGAGATGCCAAAAGTGCGTTATTGACGCCCCCGGGCGATCACCCAACCATAGGTATACATCAGATACCTAGCGGCGCGGCAGCCACTGTCGCATTGCCGCCGCCTCCGGATAGGAGTCCTCCGGCGTGAGCCAGCCCACCTTCTCCACCCTCCACGTGACGCGCGACCGCGGCGTCGTCAAGGTCGTCATCGACAACCCTCCCGTGAACGTTCTCAGCCTGGCGATGATGGCCGACCTGATGACGCTGCTGACCACCTTGCGGGAGGACGAGACGGCCAAGGTTGTCGTGTTCGAGAGCGCCGACCCGGAGTTCTTCATCGCCCACGTCGACATGACGCTCGTGGACGACGAGGACGCCACCGCCGACCCGACCGCCGGGGCGCCGGCCGGGCTCAACGTCTTCCAGGCACTCGGCGAGGCCCTGCGCACCCAGCCCCAGGTGACGATCGTCAAGCTGACCGGGATGGCTCGTGGCGGAGGGGCCGAGTTCGTCGCGGCGGCCGACATGAGTTTCGCGGCGATCGGCCGGGCCGGGCTCGGCCAGATGGAGGTGCTGGGCGGCATCGTGCCCGGTGGCGGCGGCACGCAGTACCTGCTGGCCCGGGCGGGCCGCAACCGCGCTCTGGAGATCGTCCTTGGTGCGGATCTGTTCGACGCGCAGACGGCCGAACGCTACGGCTGGGTCAATCGCGCGCTGCCGGCCGACGAGATCGACGCGTTCGTCGACCGGCTCGCCCGAAACATCGCGGACCTGCCGGACGGCACGATCGCGGCCGTCAAGAGTGCCCTGCCGCCGCAGGACCTGGCTGCCGGGATGGTGCGCGAGCACGAGGCATGGGCACGTCAGTTCGCCCGGCCCGCTGCGGAGAAACTGTTCCGCAGCGCGCTCGCGGCCGGCGCGCAGACCCGCGACGGCGAGCGGCGCCTGGAGCAACTGCTGCGCTCGGTCACGCTCTGAGAATCTTCAGCCGACCGGCAGGCTGGCCAGGGTCGTGGCGCAGGAGCCGGGGCTCGCCGGTCGGGACGCCGTGGCCTCGCTGCGCAGGATCCCAAACCGGCCCGGAGCTCCCATAGCTACGGCGAGGGGCAGAGTAGGCGGTGATCCCGCTTTCTACCTAGGGGTTTCTGGGGCTCCGTGGATGATGCGGTAGATGGTGGAGCGGCCGACGCTGTACTCGGTGGCCAGGTCGGCCAGGGAGACCTCGCCTTCGGCGTAGCGGCGGCGGATGGAACGCCGCGCCGGTTCGGGCAGCTTGGGCTGCTTGCCCTTGAGCTTGCCGTTCTTCTTGGCCAGGGCCATGCCTTCGCGGGTGCGCTGGTGCCCGATGTTCGCTTCGAACTCCGCGACCATGGCGAGGGTCTGGAGGAACAGCCGGCCGAACGGGTCGCTCCAGTCGTGGATGGATGCGCCCAGCCCGAAGTGGACACCGCGGCCAGACAGGTTGCAGGCATGTAACTGCGGTGCCGCTTTGCGCGTCGCACCCGGCGGGGCATGGGCACTGCCGGAACGACAAGAAGGGATCCGCCCCTTGATCACACGCTCGTGCTGCTGAAGGATGAAAAGGGCCCCTTACGGGCCGAACCAAGCGCCGAGGTTCAACAGTTAGATGATCCGCTCTGAGCAGCAGTGATCAATCACTCCCGGCCCGCTGAGCTGAAGCTCATGTCGCCGTACCGATCGCCGGCGACGAGGGAGGCGAGCTGGTCCAGCTCGGTGTCGCCAAGCTTCAGGCCGTACACCTCGCATCTCAGGTAACTGAGAAGCCTCGGGCTGTCGTCGGGCGCCAGGTCGATGGCCATCTTGAGGTATTTCTCGGCGTCGGGGAACCGGTTGGACAGCAGCCCTACATAGCCGCGCTGGCGGGCCGCATGCACGTTCGTGGGGTCTGTCTTCAGGATCTCCTCGTACGCGCGGCCGGCCCTCTCGAACTCCCCGGCCTTGAACAGCGCGTCCGCGTCACCGCTGCCGGCTGACGCCGTGGCCGCCGCACCCAGCAGCGGCGCGGTCGCGGCGGCACCGGCCAGCACGGCGGCGCCCCGGAACACCGAATGCCGGTCCCATTTCCCGTCATCAGCCACGCCTTCTCCCTTTCGTGATCGCCTTTGTCGTAACGTTCTGTCCCAGCGGACGGTCACAGCAGCCCCGGCCGGTTCACCTCGCCCTGCTTGATGAGGAGACGCCGCAGTCACCGAGGCCACCCCGGCCGAACAGCATCGACCCGACGCGAGCGGCCGGATCGCTCCGTAACTCGCCCGCCGGTCCAACCCGTTCACTGTCTGCTGGCCGCATCCCCGCCTCGTTCGCGCCGTGTCATGGTTGTGTCACAGCCGCGTCGGTGGTGGCCGCCGCCGGGGAAACCGTGACATGCGGCGACAACGCACGCGCATTCGCCGCCAAGCGTGGTTCGTCATGCGCTTCAGGCCGAGCTGCACCTGCAACACGATGACCAGCGTCGCGTTCTTCGCCGCCCCCTGGCGCGCCGCCGTCCTCATGGGGTCGGGTCGGCCGCCCGCCTGCTGAACGTCGTCCAGCAGGCCGGCGGCGCGCCGGGGATCGCCGTCCTCGGCAGCGTCTTCCTCCACGGCCTGGGGCGGCGGGGGCGGGCCCGGCCCCCCCGCGCGGCGGCCGGGCGGGGGGGCGCGCCCGGGGGGGCGGGGGGCGGGCCGGG
>NZ_JBSGFQ010000223.1:0-10987 GCF_053603495.1 Nonomuraea sp. NPDC004186
GGTGTGGGAGAAGGTGTCCCAGATCGACTGGCCCCGACCGTCCTCCTTGACCGCCCCCTCGATCTGGTACGCCACGACCTGAGCGACGTCGCCCGGGGACACGTGCGGCGCAGCGTCCGCGACGCAACCCGCGTGCTGGAGACGGCCGACGTGCGGCTCGCGCACGGCTGCGTCACCTGCACCGTGCGCGAGGACCTGCTGCCCCAGCTCGTCCTGCTGGCGCCCGGCGCACCATTGCTGATCGCGGACCTGTGGGACTCGGTGGAGCCCCGATCGGTGGCCGAGGCCGTCGACTGCGCCGAAGCCCGGGACATCCTGCGGCTCACCGCCGTGCTCACCGCGCTGGACGCCGAGGCCATCCCCGACGACATCACCCGCGGCGAACGCCTCATCGAGGTAGGCTGATTTTCCTTACCGGTAGTCATGCGGCGAGCATGTCGAGCGGTCCGCCGACAAGCACCAGGGCGAACGCCGCCCAGCGGAACAGATGCAGCGGCCGAGTGCGATGCAGGAGCGCGCCGAGAAGCATCTCGAAAGCGCCCCTCACAGCCCACCACGCTGCCTTGGCGAGCAGCCAGCTCCAGCCCCCTTTCAAGAACCGTTGCCGATCAGCGGGCACGTGTTCCGTCAGGAACGCGTCGATCCGCAGAGAAATGTGATGATGCTGTCCGGCGCACAGATCGTCGTGCTCGCGGTCGCATGGATTGCCGTCGTCCCCCGCGTGGACGCGGGGCAGCTCTGCGATGACGCTCCTGTGGAAGGCGTCGTACTCCTCAAGCGAGCAGCCCAGCGCGCGGGGGACGTAGCCCGGACTACTACGTACAGCCCACATGCGGGCTGCCAGGCCCGTCTGCTCATACACGCCTACGGAGATGAAGTGCTGCCTGACAGTCGTATGAAGGCGGGCCACGCCGGCTTGAGACAGCCTGAGCCGGGCACGGGCGAGAGCGCCGGTAGCGCGAGCCTTCAATTCGCCGCCCCGCATCCGCAGCTTGTGGGGGTCGAGAAGGTCCAACACGATGGAAAGCGCGGCGAAGTACAACATGACTTTCCCGACACGGCCCCACACCAGCATGGGCCACCCCCATACCACCATGCTCGTGGTCGAACGGCCGTCGAACCATGTGGCGATGACGTCGAATAGTTCGTTCACGGCCTGCTCCTTCGCGTGCAGCGGCCTTCACGCAGGTTCCGGTCTTCTCCCGGTTCGCCCCAGCATCAGGTACGGCGCATCCAGGAGGCCTGCGCCGGCTGTGCCGCTGAGCGCGGTCGGGCTCCTACGCGGGAGGTCACTTGGCGTGTGGATAGGCGACCATGGTGTTGGTGGAGTCGTCCCAGAACAGACCGTATCCGGAGTAGTCGCCGAAGGGAGCCACGATGTAGTCGCCGAGCTGGACCTGGCCTGTGGCGAGGTCGATGGTGACCCGCGGGTCGGCCTGGTCGTCAGTCGAGGCGCCGATACCGAAGGCGACGCCGTCATCGGTCACGCCGGTGAGATGGACCGGCTTGTCCTGGTCGGTCTCCTCGAAGCAGTGGCCGGTGCCTTTGTCCAGGTCGAAGGCCGTGTGGCTGCGGACGAGATAGCGGCCGCCGGCAGACAGGGAGGCTCCCTTGGAGTCGTCGGCCGTCACGCGCTGATCCGGCGCGCAGTCGACCTTGGCGCGGACTTTTCCCGTGGCGGGGTCCAGGACGGCCCACGTGTCGTTGGCCGCGCCTTCGTCGCGCCACTGTGCGACGAGGGAGTCCTTGACCGGGGCGATGAAGAGCTTGTGATCGCTGTCGGTGGTGAGAGTTCCGCCTGACCAGGCTCCCGGCACCCAGTAGTGGCGGCGGGGCCGGGTGTTGGTGGCCAGCAGCGGCCCGCGCGAGGTGACCGCTACGGCCTCGGTCGAAGCGAAACACAGCTTGCACTCGCTGGCTGGGGGTTCCATCTTCTTCAGGTCGTACGTCTTCGTCGCGCCGGTGGCCGGATCCACGGTCGCCACCACGTCGTTGTCCAGCTCCACCAGCAGTCCGCCGCCACCGTTGCTGACCGCAGCCTCGCCGTCCAGTTCGAGATGGTGAGCCGGCTTGACACCGTCTCCAGCAGCACGGGCGGGGAAGATGTCGACCGTCGTGACCTGCCGGCCCTTGCTGACCACGTCGGCGCCCTGAAAGCCGGATGCGGAGGCGACCAGGTAGTCCTTTCCCTGCACGGTGACCGAGAACGCTGACATCATGCCGGGGCCCTTCAGCTCGGCCTTCCACAAGATTTTGCCGCTGGTCACATCGAGCACGGTGAAGGTGCCGTCGTTCTTGCCGCCCTGCCGGAAGACGGCGACCGCCCCGGAGTGCGGCAGGGTGAGCTGGTCCCCCGGCAGATCTGACTCCCAGCCGTGGGAGGTGTCATAGAGGCTGGGGACCGACAGCTGTGTTCTGGGCGCGACACGTTCAGGCGAGGCGGACGAGGACGGCGTAGCCGTGCCGGTCCGGGCCCCGTGCGACCCTCCCGAGTCATCGCTTCCCGGCCCTCCTCCGCAGGAGGTGAGAAGGCCGGCGGCCACCACCGCCACGAGTACGCACCTGGGCCGGTTCACACGAATCCTCCATTCAGCAGAACGCGTCGGTCGGTTCGGTTGCCGAGATCGCCGCAAGGTTCCGGATCCGGCGCGGTTGCTCTCACCCATTGCCCACTGCCACGTACGGGCTACGGTGACGTGGTTGATCATGGTGACGGTCCCCGCCGGAGGCGCGCGCTTTCAGCGCCATTCGATGAATGCGGCAGTGTCGCCGAGCGCGGAGAACTCCCCGGTTCGCTCGACCTTCTGGGGCGTGGATCCCGGCTTGGTGTCGCAGAGGTAGTAATCCATCGCGGCCCCCTTCTGGGAGAGAAACGCGAATCTCTGACCGTCGGGGGAGATCACCATGGCGTGGTTGTCGTGGTCGTTGCTGGGGAGTATGGGCGCTCCAGGCTTCGCCCCCGAGGCGATGTCGAGCGCGGCGAACCTGCCGTCCGCGCTGCACAGCACCGTGTCGTTGTCGAGCCAGCCATCACCACAGGAGATGTATCTGCCCTTCTCCACGAGGTCCGGGCTCACCCCTTGGCCCTCGGCCGGGACGTCCAGGACGTAACCTCTCGCCAGAAGGCGTTTGCCGTCCGGCGAGAGGAAGGCGCTGCCGGCCACCACGGCCCTGCTCGGAGTTCTCCCCACCATGATGAGCTCTTGGGCAGTCCTGACCTCCAACTGGTCGACCGCCTTGTGATCCCCGGCAAGCGCTCGGCTCGCGATCCGGCCCTTGGTTGAGATCCCAGGCTGGTCGGTTTCCTCGTACGTGAACCAGACCGCGCTCCCGTCCCGGGAGAAGGCCGCGTTGTGCTCGTGCGGAGTGTTGCCGAAGTCCTCGTTCCCGGTCAGATCGGTGAACTTGCCCGCACGGTCGACGTAGCCGACATGAGTCGCCGCGGTCTGCGGGTCCTGGGTGACCACGGCCATCTTCGTGAAGTCCTGGTCGAAAAGCGATCGGATGGCCGTCACATCCCCGGCATCAGCGGGCAGCTCATCGGGCTCGCACAGTTGCCTCACGGCGGTGTTGGGCTCGGACCTGTCGTACTCGACAATCGCCGTGTCCGGAAGCTGGAACTCCGCATGCGCCATGTGTTTCCAGCTTTGCGGGTTCCAGCCATCGACGTTGATGACTGCGCCGCTCCCGTTCCCCCGCGAGCAGACCGCCGTAATGATCATGTTCTGCTGGGTGAAATCTCCACCGGTGCCGGTCTCCGAAGACCTGTGGCCGGCGTCCGCTCCCGCCCCGCGCTGGTCTCCATCTGATGAACAGGCAGCGAGGCTTGCTGCCAAGACCAGCGCGAGAAGGGACGCCTTTGCTCTCGGCGTGTCAACCATTCGTCTGTCCCCTATCCAACTTCGGCCCGCTTCCCACAAAGGGCTCTGACGCGCCGTCACCTCATCAACTCGCCGATGAAAGCGAGTGGTTCGAGACAAGGCCGAAGTTGCGGCGTCGGTCGGAAAGGCGCACCTGCGCCGCTTTCCGCCTTGCCGCAAGCCCAAGCATTCCTGGTCCGGGGGTGAGCAGACCCGCCGCCAGGATGGAGGTGATGGCCGCTGGTTCTTGATTCTCCCAAGGAGTTCTTCTACGAGTGGTCGCGATCGGCGTCCGGCCTGCACGTCTCGTAGTTCGAGTGACGGATGGAACTGAAGTTGTCGACGGACATCCAGCCGTATGTCCCCGTCCCCTTCACCCGGCCATAGACCCAGAGGTTGCCGCGCCCGTTCCGCACCCAGCAGTGGAAGTAGATGACCCGGCCCCTGCCGAGCCTGGTCACGTTCCCGCACCGGTCCGCATAGGGCCCCTTCTTGAGGTTGTAGGAGCCCTTCATCACGCCGTAGCCGCCGTCCAGGTTGGAGATGGAGGAGTTGTACGCGTAGCACGGAGACGGGGTGGCCGACGCGGCCGGCCCGTTCACGAGTGTCGCCGCCATGATCGCGCCGGTCGTAACCAGCATTCCTACCGCCTTGGTCCCGAATCGCATGTTGCCCCCTTGGTCCTGTTATCAACTGGCGATCCACAGGGTGCGCCGGGCGGTGTTGAGAACTTGTTGAGTATTCGTTGAGGGGGCGGGAGAGCATCGATGGGGAATGACGCGGTGCGGCCATGGCCGAGCTGGCGCTGGGCTGCATGCGCGCCAAAATCGGTGACCTGTCGATGGCATTGGAGGGCCGCTTCAATGAGCATCACGCGCTGATGTGTCGCCTGCACCTGCAGCATCTCGATCTTCTCGATCAGAGGCTCGCCAAGCTGGATGCGCAGGTCGAGGAGATGATGGTGCCCTTTCGCCTCGCCCGGGAGCTCATGCCAAGCATCCCCAGGATCGGGCCGATGGCCGCCGTCCAGGTGATCGGCGAAATCGGTGTCAGCCCGCACTTCCGGATGCGATCCTTCAGCCGGCTGGCGGCCTTGGAATCGACCCGGATCTTGACTCCGGAGCGGGTGAAGTAGAACCAGACCCCAGCAGCGTCGCCTGCGACGCGTGCCGGACCGAGGACTTCTCCCGGTTCACCTTGAGCTTCAGCCGCTGCTCGACCACGGTTGTGACCGAGCCGAGCACCCTTCGGGCGGCTCGTTCACTCCGCACGAAGACCCACAGGTCGTCGGCATAGCGCACGAACCGGTGACCGCGCCATAAGGATGTCGAAGTTGACCCGGTCGAAGAACCGGTCAAGATCGACGTCCACCACCTATCGCAGGCCGTCGTCGATGGCTCGCCGCGCGGCCCGCACCGCCTGATGGGCGGACTTCCCGGGCGAAACCCAAACAACGAACTTGAAAAGGACGGGTCGAAGATCGGCGTCAGGACCTGCGCGATCGCCTGCTGGATCAACCTGTCCAGCACAGCGGGCACTCCCAGCAACCCGTACCGCTTCAAAATTCATCACGTAGGCCTTGAGCTGGAAGTTCTCCAGAGTGGCTACGCGGCTCGGTGGTACTCGTTGATCAGCCTGCCGAGCACTCTCCGGCGTTCGACCCGGCCTTCCAGCGGTACAACGGTCTGCTCATCATGATCGGGTGGCCGCTGCGCGCGGGACTGGTGCGGCCGGTGGCCGTTGTAGTGAGCGGCATACTCGATCAGAACGGACCGCAGGTGCCGTTCGTTGTAGACCAGCATGCGGTCGGTGCATTCGGTCCGCACCGTGCGCACCCACCGCTCGGCATAGCAGTTGGCCCGCGGCGTCCGCGGCGGCGTCTTCACCACCGTCACGCCCGCGCCGGCGAAGACCGCGTCGAAGACACCAGTGAACTTGGAGTCTCGGTCGCGGATGAGGAAGCGAAACGAGCTGATCCGGACGCCGAGGTCCATGAGCAGGTTGCGGACCTGCTGAGCCGTCGAGGCACCGGTCGGGTTGGCGGTCACGCCGAGGATGTGCACGTGCCGGGTGGCGACTTCCATCACGAACAGCACGTACAAACGCTTCAAGGAGATCATGTCGATGTGGAAGAAGTCGACGGCCAGCAAACCTTGTGCTTGGGTGCGCAGGAACGTTCGCCAGGAGGTGCCGACGTCTCGGGGAGCCGGGCCGACCCTCCGGCCCCGCAGGATCCGCCGCACGGTCGCTTCACTCACGCGATAGCCGAGCCGGACCAGTTCACCGTGCACCCGGCGATACCCCCAGGACGGGTTCTCCCACGCCAGGCGCACCACCAACTCCCGGATCTCCTTGCGCGTCCTCGGACGGCCGGACCGGTGCGGATACGTCCACCGATCTCGGACCAGGCGCCGGTGCCAGGCCAGCAGGGTGGCCGGCGCCACCAGTCGATGAGCCCGCAACCCGGGCGGCAGGAACCGTGCCAGCGCGGCCAGGACCGCCCGATCAGCCCAGTCCGGCTTCGGCCGGGTGACTTGCCTCCGCAATATCGCCACTTCATGCCGCAGCACCATGATCTCGACATCCTTGACCGCCTCGCTCCGACCCAGCAGCGCCGGCCGGCCGAACACCCGGAGCACGATCAGATACAGGAGACGGAGAGACACAAGAACCGATCTTGCCCGTACCACCGCATCAGGTCGATCCGCAGGTCAAGCGCCCTGCGATGACTTTTGAAGCGGTACAGGTTTCCTCGCCGCGGTCTCCCAGGCGCGCCCGTGATCCACGTGCGGGGCGTTGGCGATCACCTACCCGCGTGCTCGGCGGACGTCAGCCTCGCGTCGATGCCGGGTTCGCCCGGACCTCGCGGCCGGGCAGGGGCGGCGAGCCGGCTGACCTGGAGCCCGGCGGCGGTCCACGCCTGGAAGCCGCCGATCACGTCGGTGGCGTTCGCCAGCCCGATCTGCCTGAGGGACGAGGCGGCGAGGCTGGAGGAGTATCCCTCGTCGCACAGGATGATCCAGCGGATGTCCGCCGAAATGGCCTCGGGGATCCGGGCGTCGCAGCGCGGATCGAGCCGCCACTCCAGATGGTTGCGTTCGATCACGATGGCGCCGGGCACCTCGCCGCCGCTGCGGCGCTGGAATTCCGGCCGGGTGTCCACGATGAGGCCTGTGCCACGGCTCGCCGCGGCGCAGGCCTCGGCAGGAGATAGGCGGCGCATTCCGGTACGCGCCCGAGCCAGTAGCGTGTCGATGCTCACGAGACTCCAGGGGTGGGATCTGGGCGGAGACGGTCGCCATCCGCGTGATGGACGGCATCAGCGAGGACCTCAGGTGCGAGGGCGTCACCCTCGTTCCCCGAGAGCCCTCGAGGGATGTCAGATCTTGACGATGATCTCCGCGCGGCCCTTCTCCGACGTGGCCGTGATCTTCCAGCAGCCGCGTGAGGGGAAGCGGACGCCCATCGGCAGCGGCCCCGGCAGTCCCTCCGACGTGGGGCTGAGCGTGGCCTCTCCCTTGGCGCTCGTCCCGACCGCCGTGACCGTCACGGACGGTGGCTTGTCGCTGGATGTCCATAGCGGGCGTTTGGCGTAGAACCCGTTGCCGGCCGGTTCCACAGAAGCGCCCCAGGTGGCGTCGTCCGGCGCGATGAACCAGATATCGGATTCGCCCACGGCCCGTTCGATGCCGTCGTCCAGGAGCTCCCGCGGAACCTCCTTCGCCGCGCGGATGGTGTCGTCACACACCGCCGGTGCCTCTCTTTCGGCGTCGGGCCGGGCCGCGGCACCGCACCCGCCGCCGCACAGAACGGCGACGGCCACGGATGCCGCGACCCGGAGGATCGACCGGAAACTTCGTGTCACCATGTCCAGGCCGTCCACAGGGGCAGGGCCAGCATGACGACGATTCCGAGCATCTGCGCACCTCGAACGTTGGTCCACATGCGCTGGCTGCGCATGAGCCCCGTGCTGGTCGGGTCGCCGAGGCTGACGGAAAGGATCAGCGGTATCGCGAAGGCCAGGCCGTAGACCGCGCCCAGCCATGGAGGCGCCGCTCCCGTCAGGGCCGCAAGCAGCAGGACCCACGACGTGAACGAGACCCGGTAGGTCGTACCGATGATGCCCGTGTCCCCGCCCCACAGCAACGGTGTCACCCACCAGGTGTCCGTCGTGTGCGCCAGTTCCTTGGCCGTCTGACGACGCAGGCCCAAGGACATGCGTCCCCGCGCGGCCGCGACGATGTCGACCACCAGCCCGGCCACACTCGCGACGCCCAGGATGACGGTGACCGCGAAGGTGGAAAGCACACCGGAGACCAGCTGACCCAACTGCGACAGGACGAACACCGTCAGAGTCGCGGTCGAGACGTGCGCGGCGGTGAGGATGAGGATGAACGACCGGGCTCGTTGCCGGCCGAGTTCAGAATCCCCTTGCACGAAGGGGCGGATCACTCCGATGAATGACTGGCCTCAAGGACTGTACAGCTGGGCGAAGCCCGCCACAGCCGCGAGGGAGAGTACCCAGTAGGTCAGCATGCCGGGGTCAGTAGTACCAGATGGAGCAGTAGTACGAGCCGGACCAGCACGAGGAGGACGTGGTGCATTCGCCGCAGTACACCGTGCGGTTGCTGCCGTCCTTGCAGGTCCAGTAGGTGCGGTTGTATCCGGACGGGCAGTACCATCGGGGCCGGTCCACCGGGTACGGGCACCACCGGCTCGTCGCCAGCGCGCAGCACGGCGAGCCGAGCGGGTCGGCCTTGGCCTCCTTCGGCTGGAGGAGGGTGGCCAGCCCGGCGATGATGGCGCCGGCGGCCGTGTAGATTCCGGCGCGGCGTAGCGGGTCCTTGAGCGTGCGGATGGTCTCCGGCTCGGCGTTCTGCATGGTGGTCATGCCACTCCTGCTTGTCTCTCAGGGACGGTGATGAGTTCTGGCGCGGCCAGGAGCGCTTCTAGTTGCCGGAACGACGGGATGGTCTGGGCGGACACGGCCCTCCCGTCCTGGAACACGACGGCCGAGGGCGCCACCGTGATGTCGAGCGCGGTGGCGATCTTGGCCTCCTCGTCGACGATGACCCGGTCGGCGGGCATCCTCGCCGCGACCAGCCACGTCTCGGCGTCCTCGTGCGAACGTGCTTCGATGACGAGCCGCACGCCGTGCGGCACCTCGCCGCGGAGCCGTTTGGCGATGGTCTGGCAGGTGGAGCACATCGTTGACAGGATCAGCACGATCAGGCGATCGTGCCCGTCGAACTCGGCCGGCAGCCCGGCCGCGGACGGCGGCGTCGGCAGTCCCTCGGGAAGGGCGATCGCCTCGGGGGTGTCGTTCAGCCCCAGTTCGGAGCGCACCACTTCGAGCGTGCGGTACTGGTCGACCAGCGCCAGGACGCAGATCAACACGACGATGGTGAGAATGCACACGGCTATGGTGAGCGCGATCACGAAATGTCCTTGTTGACGACAGCCCGGGTGAACACGCGGTTCTCCCGGGCGAGGGGAAAGCCTCGCAGCCCGGCCAGGACGGCGAGGCCCAGTGCCAGGGCTGCCAGAGTCCACAATCCCTGCTCGGCGCGCAGCCCGCTCTGGTCCACCAGCACCAGCACGGCCAGGGCGCCCCACAGGGGCAGGTACGCGATCTGCCTGACGCCCAGCGGCCGCGAAGAACGGCCCAGGCAGGCGCACCCGATGTTCTTGCCGCCGAGCAGCGCGATGGCGCCCGCGCCCGCGAAGGAAAGCCCGAGAACGCCCACCATGAAAGCAGTGAGCATGGGCCATGGCATTGCTGCCAGCATCATCGCGGTCGCGATTTCCAGTAACGGCACGGCGTACGCCAGCGCACCTTTCCCGGGAACCGCCAGAGCGGCCAGGGTAAGACGGAAGTCGCGCGGTTCGGCGAGTTTTCGGGTTCCGGCGTAGAGAAGGAGAGTGGCCGCGGAGAACCGGACCAGGAGGGAGAGAAGTTCCGGCATCAGGCGGTGCTGGGCGATCTGACGTCGAGCACCTGAGCGTCCGGCAGTGTCGTGCCCATGAGCGCGACGAGGACGGAGCTCTGTCCCGCGGCGCTGAGTTGCTGTGAGGGGGCGGCCTTGACGCCGTTGAGGCTCACGACGCCCTTGCTGTCGCGGCTCGGCGTTCCCGTGGTCCAGGAGCACAGGGGAAGGGCTACGAGCCCCAGCTCGGAGACCCGGTCGGTGACGGTGACGAGGTCCCCGACGCGTGGCAGCACGCCCTCGGGAAACCCGGTGTAGGAGACGCTCTTGAAGGTACGGCCGTCGCGCTCGGCCACGGCCGTGACCGTGCCCGCCGCGATTTCGGTCACTCTGGCGGTCTCCTCGACCGTCGTGGCCGACGCGAGCGCCTCGCTCGCCAGAGCCCCGGCGGCCACTGTGGAGACCGTTGCCACGGTGCCGGTTCTGAGAAGGTTCCGTCTGGACAGGAAACGACGCTGCTCACCTGACATAAGGCCTCCGCCGAAAACGAAACATCACCGGGCATTTCACGGGATATCCGGGAAATTTACGACGCCGCCCGGCGCGCGAATTCAGTGTGAGCCGCCTTGATCATGGCTGTCAATATGGTGTCCAAAAAGTCTGACAGCCGACCGAAAGCCCCGTTCCCGGCGCCCTCAGCGCGGGCGGTCGTCCGTACGTGCCGGAGGCTTCGCCGAGCCGTGACGGGCCTGAAAGATCCGCAGGTCGTCGCTGATGCGCCGGGTGACGCCTCGCGCGTCGAGGTGCTCGAGGAGGGCGAGGGCGACGCGGCGGCTGGTCGCCAGGGCGAGCCGCGCGTCCCTGACGGTGAACGGCGAGGCGAGCCGCGCCAGCGTGTCGGCGGCCCGGTCCAGCGCATCGGGCAGGAGCACGACGTTCTTCCCGACCGAGGTCAGCGTGCCGGAGCGGATCGCCGCCGCCAGCGCCTTGCCGGTGAGGCCGAGCTCGGCGAGCCGCTCGGGTGTCGGGGCGTCGAACGGATGCTCGCCGAGGTGGGCGGTCAGTTCGGCCACCGCCTTGACGACGGGCGCGGGCAAGGTGCCGCACCCCACCCTCCCGCCTTTGCCCACTCCCACGGGGCCACCGCCAGGGCAAGCCCCCGGGCTTGTCGGAGCGTGGGGGATGAACGAAGGCTCAGGG